>JAKQEI010000146.1 GCA_029573495.1 Bacteroidota bacterium
GGAGGGTCACTTGATCGAGCCGGTCGATGCATTCACGGAAATACCCGTGCTGGTCGCGATGGCTGATAGCGTTTACGACTTGCTGATGTTCCAATATGAGATGGGAAGGAGTGTCGGTGAAGTGGGGTCTATTGACCCGGTTACGCTGATGTCCATTACTGCTCCGATACATGTGGACACAGCCTTGATCGGTGTGGCCTTGGTGGATGAGGTAAGCGCCGGTCGCGTGCTTGGGACGGAGAAGGACAGAACGCTTGTCGAGACCGAGCGCCATCCATTTCCACATGCCAGCTACGCTTTGAGTTCCGAGGATGCGTATGTGACGTTCAGCTTGCACTATGGTGCTGGGCGCGATCAGTATGCGGAGATGGAGTTGAGCAGGTTCCGCCCGGATTCCTTGCTCGGGAGCCTATCAGTCCAAGGTGCCAGGAGCAGCTTGGGTGTTGAGCTGGGTATGAGCGAGTCCGAACTGATCGACCTGATCGGCCCTGCATCGTTTATTGGCCGGTCGGCTTCTGGGCATCGTGTATTGTCCTATCGACTCGGCGCTATTCCGAGCTCCTCCTTACTATACGGGTATGGGCTTCCTTCTTATTATATAACTGCGGAGTTCGACATGACCGGGCTTGTCGAATACAGGTTCGGATTCGAATACCCATAGGCTTGGATCGGTCAGATCGCTGAGGCTGTTCGATCAGCCCTGCTGATATCCCATAGCCCACCGCCCCTGTACCTTTGCACCTTGAAAGCGGGCGCATACGACGCCCCACACCATGTCCACGACAACCTTGAAGACGAAACCGGTCGAGTCCCGCCAGAACGTCGTCATCCTCTTCGCCGGTGACAGCGGCGATGGCATCCAGCTCACCGGCAGCCAGTTCACCGACAGCAGCGCGCTGTTCGGCAACGACGTCAGCACCTTCCCCAACTTCCCCGCCGAGATCCGCGCTCCGCAGGGCACCCTCGCCGGCGTGAGCGGCTTCCAGCTCCACTTCGGCAGCGTGGAGGTGTGGACGCCCGGCGACCAGTGCGATGTGCTGGTGGTGATGAACGCAGCGGCGCTCAAGGCGAATCTGCACAAGCTCAAGCCCGGTGGTACCATCATCGCCAACACCGACGGCTTCGACAAGAAGAACCTGCGTCTCGCCGGCTACATCGATGAGGCCGATCCGCTCACCGACGCGTCGCTGGCGCACTACCGGTTGCATAGCGTCGACATCACGAAGCTCACGCGTGCCGCGCTCGAGGGCCTCACCCTCGGCATGAAGGAGAAGGACCGCTGCAAGAACATGTTCGTGCTCGGCTTCATCAACTGGATGTTCAACCGGGGCATGGACAACAGCGAGCGCTTCCTGCAGCAGAAGTTCGGGAAGAAGCCCGATCTGCTCGAGGCCAACCTCCGCGCACTGAAGGCCGGTTACCACTTCGGCGACACGAGCGAGACCTTCACCACGCGCTTCGAGGTGAAGCCGGCGCCCATGCCCAAGGGCACCTACCGCAGCATCACCGGCAACCAGGGCACCGCGCTCGGCCTCATCGCCGGCGCGCAGAAGGCGGGGCTCGATCTCTTTTACGGCAGCTATCCCATCACGCCGGCCAGCGACATCCTGCACGAGCTCTCGAAGCACAAGAACTTCGGCGTGATCACCTTCCAGGCGGAGGATGAGATCGCGGCGATCAGCAGTGCCATCGGTGCGAGCTACGGCGGTGCGCTCGGGATCACAGCGAGCAGTGGTCCGGGCATCGCGCTGAAGACCGAGGCGATGGGCCTGGCCTTCATGCTGGAGATCCCGCTGGTGATCGTGAACGTGCAGCGCGGTGGACCGAGCACCGGACTTCCCACTAAGACCGAGCAAGCCGATCTCTGGCAGGCGGTGCATGGCCGCAACGGTGAAGCGCCGATCCCCGTGATCGCGGCCAGCACACCGATCGATTGTTTCGACATGGCCTTCGAAGCCGTGCAGCTCGCGCTGGAACACATGACGCCTGTGATCCTCCTCACCGATGGCTACATCGCGAACGGATCT
>JAKQEI010000180.1 GCA_029573495.1 Bacteroidota bacterium
TGATCCCGATGAAGATCCCACGGTGTACCATCCTGCGCTGGGTTCGGTAGCCATAGTCCGCCGGATGGAGCGATAAATGGAGCCGGGCCTGCTCGAGCTCCGAGCCGGGTGTTCCATCAAGCCGGATGGCGAGCACTTCAGGACTGCCATCACAGCGGAACACGAGTGGAAGTCCTGAGCCGGGAGAGGATGTTTCACCAACTGACAGCCGCGCACCCGACGACCGCAGGCGTTCCTCCCCGTTCAGATAGACCACGAAGGGCACCTCTGCGGAAACGATGAGTACGAACGGCTGACCGGCGAGGTCCCTGTCCGGTTTGAACCGGGATCGCAGCCAATGCACACCATCGCTCGAGGAGAGCGTATCGGTACTGGACCGAAGCATGACCCATGCGGTATCCACCAGGTCGAGAGCCGCCGCATCGGGCAGGTCCCCCGCATGGTGCCTCGAGTTCTTGTCCAGCAGGTCCATGCCCGCCACACGTCCACCATGTCCCGGTACTGCGGCCGTCTCCTCCGTGAATGTCTGTGAGGTGAGCGGGATGTCCGCCTTACCGGGCTTCACCACAATGCTCTGGCCGGGTGTCAGGTGCACCAGACCAAGGCCGCAGAGCAGGAAGAGGGAATGCCGGAGGTCCCACATCGCTGGAAAAGTACAGCGCGCCAGCCTACGCCGCACGGACCGGGCGGACCTACCTTGGTCCTGTGGTCCATCGGCCACATGAACGATGTGTTACGGAACGAAGGCCCGCACCGAGATGAGCCTGCGCATCGCCAAGAGCCGCGGTGACCGATCGGCGGTGGAGAAGTTGAACGCGCTGCTGCATCCCGAGCTCGATCTGCACTTCGCCAATGGGTTCGAGCATCCCGAGATGGTGATCTATACCGACGCGGCACCGCGCGAACCGCAACTGATGACCTGGGGATTGATCCCCGGCTGGGTGAAGGACCGGGCACAGGCCGATGAGATCCGTAACCGGACCCTGATCGCGCGCGGTGAGAGCATGTTCGAGAAGCCCTCCTTCCGCACTTCGGCCGAGAGCAGGCGTTGCCTGGTGTTCGTGGAAGGCTTCTACGAGCATCACCACTTCGGCAAG
>JAKQEI010000188.1 GCA_029573495.1 Bacteroidota bacterium
ACCGTACCAGAAGCTGATCTTGCGCTTGGATTTCAAACGCTTGAGCTGGTCGAAGATGTGCGAACGCATCGGCGCCATACCGGCACCGCCACCAATGAACACCATCTCGTTGTCGGTATCCTTGGCAAAGAACTCACCAAAGGGACCGTACACAGTGATCTTGTCGCCCGGTTTGAGGCTGAACACATAAGACGACATCTTGCCCGGCGGAATCTCATCCTTGCCGGGGGGCGGCGAAGCAATACGGATATTGAACTTGACCAGGCCGCGTTCTTCCGGATAGTTCGCCATCGAGTAGGCACGAATCACCGTCTCATCGACCTTGGATACGTAGCGCCACATGTTGAACTTGTCCCAGTCGCCGCGGTATTCCGGCTGGATATCGAAGTCCTTGTAGTTGACTACATGCGGCGGGCACTCCAGCTGCACATAACCACCGGCGCGGAAGTCGACGTTCTCACCTTCCGGCAGCTTGAGAGTCAGCTCCTTGATGAAGGTGGCCACGTTGGGATTGGACTCCACCGTGCATTCCCACTTCTTCACGCCGAAGACTTCTTCCGGCACCTCGATCTTCATGTTCTGCTTGACCGGGGTCTGACAGGACAGGCGCCAGCCGGCCTTGGCCTCGCGCTTGGTGAAGTGCGACTCCTCGGTCGGCAGCATTTCGCCACCCCCCGACTCGACTACGCACTTGCACTGCGCGCAGGTACCGCCACCACCACAGGCAGAAGACAGGAAGATGCTGTTATCTGCCAGGGTCTGCAGCAGCTTACCCCCCGCAGGAACAGTAATGGTTTTTTCGCCATTGATCTCGATGGTCACATCACCACTGGATACCAGCTTGGCACGTGCAACCAGGATCACCAGCACCAACGCCAGGACAATGGCGGTGAACATGCCGATGGCAAGAAAAATTTCAAAGTTGATCATATGCTCACCCGTTCCTTACAGCTGCACGCCGGAGAAGGACATGAAGCCCAGCGACATCAGGCCGATGGTGATGAAGGTGATGCCCAACCCCTGAAGGCCATCAGGCACATCGCTGTACTTCAACTTTTCACGAATGCCAGCCAGCAAGGCAATGGCCAGCGCCCACGAAAAGCCGGAGCCGACACCGTAGACGACACTCTCGGAAAGGTTGTAGTCCCGTTCGACCATGAACAACGTGCCACCCATGATGGCGCAGTTCACGGTGATCAGCGGCAGGAAAACACCCAAGGCGTTGTACAGCGAGGGCACGTACTTATCCAGGAGCATTTCCATGATCTGTACGATCGCCGCGATCACCCCGATATAGCTGAGCAAACCGAGGAAGGACAGATCGACTTCCGGCAGACCTGCCCAGGCCAGGGCGCCATCCTTGAGCAGATAGGCATAGATCAGGTTGTTGGCAGGCACGGTAATGGTTTGCACCACGACAACCGCGATACCCAGGCCGATCGCTGTTTCGACCTTCTTGGAGATAGCGATGAAGGTACACATGCCCAGGAAGAAGGCCAGCGCCATGTTCTCAATGAACACTGCCTTCACGAACAGGCTAATGTAATGTTCCATTAGTAAGCCTCCTTATCCGAGACATGCGGTGCCATGCGGAAAGCCGGCTTTTCCAGTTGATCCTTTTTCCAGCTGCGCAATGCCCAGATGATCAGGCCAATCAGGAAGAACGCCGAAGGTGGCAACAGCAACAGACCATTGGGCTGATACCAGCCACCATCATTGACTACCGGGATGATCTCGTAGCCCAGCAGCTTGCCGGCGCCAAACAGCTCACGCACGGTTCCCAGCACGATCAACATGGCACTGTAGCCCAGACCGTTACCGATACCGTCGAAGAACGACAGTACCGGCGGGTTCTGCATGGCAAAGGCTTCAGCACGGCCCATCACGATGCAGTTGGTGATGATCAGGCCGACGAAGACCGACAGCTGTTTGGACAGCGAGTAGGCATAGGCCTTGAGCACCTGATCAACCACGATCACCAATGAAGCGATGATCACCATCTGCACGATCATGCGGATCGAGCTCGGGATCTGGCTGCGGATCATCGAGATGAACAGGTTGGAGAAGCCGGTCACCAGCGTCAGCGCAATCGACATCACGAGCGCGGTCTGCAGGTTCGACGTCACCGCGAGCGCCGAGCAGATGCCGAGGATCTGCAGGCCGATCGGGTTGTTGGCGAAGACCGGATTGAACAGGACTTCCTTGACGGTCGGTTTGGCCATTTTCAAGCCCCCTGTTGTGTACGCAGCCTGGACAGCAGCGGGCCGAAGCCCTGCTCACCAAGCCAGAATTGGATCAGGCGGTCGACACCGTTGCTGGTCAGCGTGGCGCCGGCGAGCGCGTCGACCTGGTGCTTCGCGTCCGGGCTGGCCGGATCGACGCCACCCTTGACGATGCGGATCACCGGCTTGCCGGCGTCGTCGAACAACTCCTTGCCCGGCCACTGCGCCTTCCAGTTCGGATTATCGACCTCGCCGCCCAGACCCGGGGTCTCGGCGTGCTGGTAGAAGCCCATGCCGACGACGGTGTTGAGGTCGCCCTTCACCGCCATGAAGCCGTGCAGCGTGGACCACAGGCCATAGCCGCGGATCGGCAGGATCAGGGTCTGGAGCGCACCATCCTTCTCCACCATGTACACCGTGGTGAAGCGTTCGCGACGCTTGATCATGGCGATGTCCTGCTCCCCGGGAAGCGCGTCGGAGAGCGCCGGATCACGCGCCGCCTTGAGCGGATCGAAGCTTGCAGGATCGTGGGCATCGGTGAATTCGCCGGTTTCCAGATCCACCACCTTGGCGCTGATCCGGCTGGCGAACAGGTCCTTGACCTCGCGCGCCGACAGGCGACCCTCGCCCAGTCCGGCGATGGACAGGATGCTGCGCTGCTTGTCGAGCTGGCGGTTCTCGATCTGCACCGGCTTCAGCGACACCGCTGCGCCGGCGACGAAGACCGAGCTGACGAGACTGACCGCCAGCGCCACCAGCAGCGTGCGGCTCGTCGATTCTTTCTTAGACATTGCGCGCAAGCCTCCGCTTGATGTTGGCCGCGACCACGTAGTGGTCGATCAGCGGCGCACACAGGTTGGCGAACAGGATGGCGAGCATGATGCCCTCGGGGAAGGCCGGGTTCACCACGCGCACCAGCACGGTCATGAGACCGACGAGCGCGCCGAAGATCCACTTGCCGGTGTTGGTCATCGACGCCGAAACCGGATCGGTGGCCATGAACATCATGCCGAAGGCGAAGCCGCCCATCACCAGGTGCCAGTACCAGGGCACCCCGAACATCGGGTTGGTGTCGGAGCCGATCGCGTTGAACAGCAGGCTGGCGCCCACCATGCCGAGGAAGACCCCGGCGACGATCCGCCACGACGCGATCTTCATCACCAGCAGCACGCCGCCGCCGATGAGGATGGCGAGCGTGCTGGT
>JAKQEI010000204.1 GCA_029573495.1 Bacteroidota bacterium
ATCTCGATTTCCTCGCCAACCTTGACGATGCCGCGCTCGACACGACCGGTCACCACGGTGCCGCGGCCCGAGATCGAGAACACGTCTTCGATCGGCAGCAGGAAGGGCTTGTCGATCGCACGTTCCGGGGTCGGGATGTACGAATCCAGCGCAGCAGCCAGCTCAAAGATCGCCGGCTCGCCGATCGGCGACTGGTCGCCCTCGAGCGCCTTCAGCGCCGAACCTTTGACGATGGGGATGTCATCGCCCGGGAAGTCGTACTTCGACAGAAGCTCGCGCACTTCCATCTCCACCAGCTCGAGCAGCTCTTCGTCGTCTACCATGTCGCACTTGTTCAGGAAGACGATGATGTAGGGCACGCCGACCTGGCGGGCCAGCAGGATGTGCTCGCGGGTCTGCGGCATCGGACCGTCCGCGGCCGAGCACACCAGGATCGCACCATCCATCTGGGCGGCACCGGTGATCATGTTCTTCACGTAGTCGGCGTGACCCGGGCAATCAACGTGCGCGTAGTGACGGGTTTCCGTCTCGTACTCGACGTGCGCCGTGTTGATGGTGATGCCACGCGCCTTTTCTTCGGGCGCCGCGTCGATCTGATCGTACGCCTTGGCTTCGCCGCCGAACTTCTTCGACAGGATCGTGGTGATCGCAGCGGTCAGCGTGGTCTTGCCGTGGTCAACGTGGCCGATGGTGCCGACGTTCACGTGGGGCTTGGTACGTTCGAACTTACCCTTTGCCATGTTCGTGAGTCCTTGAGTTGAGTGTGTTGATTACTTACGGCTGCTGATGACGGCTTCGGCCACGCTCTTCGGAGCTTCGGCGTAGTGCTTGAACTCCATCGAGTAGGTCGCACGACCCTGGGTCAGCGAGCGCAACTGAGTAGCGTAGCCGAACATCTCGGCCAGCGGCACCTCGGCCTTGATTTCCTTCATTCCGCCCGGGATGTCATCCATACCCTGAACGATGCCACGACGACCAGACAGGTCACCCATGACGTTACCCATATAGTCTTCCGGCGTCTCGACCACGACCGCCATCATCGGCTCGAGCAGCACGGGGCTGGCCTTACGCATGGCTTCCTTGAACGCCATCGAACCCGCCATCTTGAAGGCGTTTTCGTTGGAGTCGACATCGTGATAGGAACCGAAGTGCAGCGTGACCTTGACGTCAACCACCGGGAATCCAGCGAGCACGCCATTCGGCAGGGTTTCCTGGATGCCCTTGTCCACCGCAGGGATGTACTCGCGCGGAACCACGCCACCCTTGACGGCATCCACGAACTCGTAGCCCTTACCCTGTTCAGCCGGTTCGAGGTTGATAACGACGTGCCCGTACTGACCACGACCACCGGACTGCTTGACGAACTTGCCTTCGACGTCGTTTGCCGCCTTGCGGATGGTCTCGCGGTAGGCGACCTGGGGCGCGCCGACGTTGGCCTCGACGTTGAACTCGCGCTTCATGCGGTCAACGATGATCTCGAGGTGAAGTTCACCCATCCCCGAAATGATGGTCTGCCCCGACTCCTCGTCGGTGCGCACACGGAAGGACGGATCTTCGGCCGCCAGGCGCGACAGCGCAAGGCCCATCTTTTCCTGGTCGCTCTTGGTCTTGGGCTCGACGGCGACGTGGATCACAGGATCCGGGAACACCATGCGCTCAAGGATGACCGGCGCGCTCGTGTCGCACAGAGTTTCACCCGTGGTGACATCCTTGAGGCCGACAACGGCGGCAATGTCACCGGCGAGCACCTCCTTGATCTCTTTACGGTCGTTGGCGTGCATCTGCAGGATGCGGCCAATGCGTTCCTTGCGGTTCTTCACCGAGTTCAACACGGTCGAACCCGATTCGAGCACACCCGAATACACGCGAATGAAGGTCAACTGGCCAACAAAGGGGTCAGTCATGAGCTTGAACGCGAGCGCGGAGAATTTCTCGTCGTCACGTGCATGACGAACCACTTCCTTCTCATCGTCATCGACGCCCGCGACCGGCGGAATGTCGATCGGCGACGGCAGGTACTGAATCACGGCGTCGAGCATGCGCTGCACACCCTTGTTCTTGAACGCAGTGCCGCACAGCATCGGCTGGATCTCGCAAGCGAGGGTCCGCGCACGCAAACCCGCGATGACTTCTTCCTCAGAAAGCTCGCCTTCCTCGAGATACTTGTTCATCAGGTCTTCATTGGCTTCGGCAGCCGCCTCGACCATGCTCGCGCGCCACTCTTCGGCCGTTGCGAGCAACTCTGCCGGAATGTCGTGGTACTCGAATTTCATGCCCTGGGAGGCCTCGTCCCAAATGATCGCCTTCATCTTCAGCAGATCGACGACACCCTTGAAGGTATCTTCCGCACCGATGGGAATCACCACCGGAACGGGATTGGCCTTCAAGCGAGTCTTCATCTGGTCAACGACCTTGAAGAAGTTCGCGCCCGAGCGGTCCATCTTGTTCACGAAGGCGAGGCGCGGCACCTTGTACTTGGTCGCCTGACGCCACACGGTCTCGGATTGAGGCTGAACGCCACCCACTGCGCAATACACCATGCACGCACCGTCGAGCACGCGCATCGAACGCTCCACCTCGATGGTGAAGTCGACGTGCCCCGGGGTGTCGATGATGTTGAAACGGTGCTCAGGGAAGGATTGATCCATACCCTTCCAGAAGCAGGTCACCGCTGCCGAGGTGATGGTGATGCCGCGCTCCTGCTCCTGCACCATCCAGTCCGTCGTGGCTGCGCCATCGTGCACCTCACCGAGCTTATGGCTCACGCCGGTGTAGAA
>JAKQEI010000215.1 GCA_029573495.1 Bacteroidota bacterium
CCGGGGGCAGGTGCGATCAGGGGGTCACTGATGCTTTCGCTTTCCCATTTCCTCATCCTGGGCGCGATCCTGTTCGCGATCAGCGTGGTCGGGATCTTCCTCAACAGGAAGAACCTGATCGTGCTTCTGATGGCCATCGAACTGATGTTGCTGTCGGTGAACATGAACTTCGTCGCTTTCTCGCATTACCTCGGCGACATCGCAGGCCAGGTTTTCGTTTTCTTCATCCTCACCGTCGCAGCGGCCGAATCCGCGATTGGCCTTGCGATCCTGATCGTGATGTTCCGCAGCATGCGCACGATCCATGTGGATGATCTGGACAGCCTCAAGGGTTAAGGAAGCGTCACGATGACGGACATGAAAGCACTTTATCTCCTCGTGCCGCTGGCGCCGCTGGCCGGCGCGATCCTTGCGGGCCTGTTCGGCAAGCAGATCGGCAGGGCGGGGGCGCACATCGTCACCATCCTCGGCGTGGCGATCGCATTCGTCGCCTCGGTGGTGATCTATCAGGACGTAGCTGCGGGGAATACCTTCAACGGCACGGTCTACACCTGGATGCAGGCGGGCGGCATCGACTTCGAGGTCGGCTTCCAGATTGATTCGCTGACCGTGATGATGATGCTGGTCGTCACCTTCGTATCCCTGATGGTGCATATCTACACGATCGGCTATATGTCCGAGGACCCCGGCTACCAGCGTTTCTTCAGCTATATCTCGCTGTTCACCTTCTCCATGCTGATGCTGGTGATGTCGAACAACTTCCTGCAGCTTTTCTTCGGCTGGGAGGCGGTGGGCCTCGTGTCCTACCTGCTGATCGGCTTCTGGTACGAACGTCCGACGGCCATCTACGCCAACATGAAGGCCTTCCTGGTCAACCGCGTGGGTGACTTCGGCTTCCTGCTCGGCATCGGTCTGATCGCTGCCCATACCGGCAGCCTCAACTACCAGGAAGTGTTCGCCCAGGCGCAGGCGCTTTCCGTGACCGAGATGGTTGTCACCGGCTGGCCGCTGCTCACCGCGATCTGCATCTGCCTGTTCATCGGTGCGATGGGCAAGTCGGCCCAGGTCCCGCTGCACGTGTGGCTGCCCGACTCGATGGAAGGCCCGACCCCGATCTCGGCGCTGATCCACGCCGCGACCATGGTTACCGCGGGTATCTTCATGGTGGCGCGGATGTCGCCGCTGTTCGAGCTCTCCGATACCGCGCTGTCCTTCGTGCTCGTCATCGGCGCCACCACCGCGCTGTTCATGGGTTTCCTTGGCATCGTGCAGAACGACATCAAACGCGTGGTCGCATACTCGACGCTGTCGCAGCTCGGCTACATGACCGTGGCGCTCGGTGTGTCGGCCTACTCCGCGGCGGTGTTCCACCTGATGACGCACGCCTTCTTCAAGGCGCTGCTGTTCCTCGGCGCGGGCTCGGTGATCATCGGCATGCACCACGATCAGGACATGCGCAACATGGGCGGCCTGCGCAAGTACATGCCGATCACCTGGATCACCTCGCTGCTCGGTTCGCTGGCCCTGATCGGCTTTCCGTTGTTCTCCGGTTTCTATTCGAAGGACTCGATCATCGAAGCGGTGCATGCGTCCGAGATCGCAGGCTCCGGCTACGCGCTGTTCTGCGTGCTGCTCGGCGTGTTCGTGACCGCGTTTTACTCCTTCCGCATGTATTTCCTCGTCTTCCACGGCGAGGAGCGCTTCGGCAAGGCGCATGACCACGCCCATCACGACCACCACGGCGACCACGATGATGAGGAGCCGTCGGCGGACCATCACCACGGTCTCGCGCCGGGTCAGAAGCCGCACGAGTCGCCCTGGGTGGTCACCGTGCCGCTGGTCCTGCTCGCCGTCCCCTCGGTGCTGATCGGGTTCTTCACCATCGATCCGATGTTGTTCGGCGGGTGGTTCAAGGACGTGATCTTCGTCGGTGACAGCCACGCCGGCCTGAAGGAACTCGCGGCCAGCTTCCACGGACCGGTCGCGATGGCGATCCACGGCCTGCAGACGGCACCGTTCTGGCTCGCGATGGGTGGCGTTGCGCTTTCCTGGTTCTTCTACATGAAGCGCCCCGACATCCCGGCGGCGATCCAGCAGAAGTTCAAGCCGATCCACACCCTGCTGGAGAACAAGTACTACTTCGACCGCTTCAACGAGATCTTCTTCGCCGGTGGTGCGCGTGCGCTCGGCAAGGGCCTGTGGAAGGCCGGCGATCAGGGGCTGATCGACGGGGTCATGGTGAACGGCTCGGCGAAGCTCGTGGGTTGGGTCGCGCAGATGTCGCGCCTGTTCCAGACCGGCCATCTGTACCAATACGCCTTCATGATGATCATCGGCGTGTTCATCCTGCTCACCTACTGGTTCAACAAGGGTTGAGCGGCACACTCCGGTGCTGAAACACATAACAAGATCGAACGCGCCGTGCGCGGCGCACTGAACGGAAAGCAACGATGACGGACATTCCTCTCCTCAGTCTGGCGATCTGGGTACCGATCCTCGGTGGCCTGCTGGTGCTCGCGACCGGCTCGGATCGCAATGCCCCGATGGCGCGCATGCTCGCTCTCGCGGTCGCGGTGGCTGGCTTCGTCGTGACGATTCCGCTCTACACGGGCTTCGAC
>JAKQEI010000221.1 GCA_029573495.1 Bacteroidota bacterium
AGATCATTCAAGAGGCGGGTCTCACTGCGGGCGGTGTCCATGGGGGTATCCAAGGAGTAGCACGCGATGCCACCGATGAAGACCACCAACGGTAGTCGTTCGTCCCCGCGACCGGCGGGACGCGCCAGGATGGTGCGTTGCAGACCATTGACCGTTCGTACGGCGCCATATCGCATCTCCAACCCGGCAGGCCGCTCCTCCGCCCAGGCCGTGAGCCGCGCGGTCCCCTTTTGCCGCTTGCCTTGCCGCACCAGCTCGTACGCGATCGGTGTTCCAGCACGGCGTCCGGCGAGCCGGTCGAGCACCTCGCCCACGCTGTTCACCGCTTCACCTCCAAGGCTCGTAAGCAGGTCGCCTCGCTCCCAGCCTGCCGCGGAGGCGGTGCTGGATGGCAGGACCTCGGATACCAGGACGCCGGGAACATCGCCGAGGCCCATGACCCGTCGCATATCTTCCGTGACCGCCTCCATGCGGATGCCGAGGAAGACCCGCCGGGGCAGTTCGTCCTGTCCATTACAGGCCAGGGCCATCACTGCGGCCAGAACGGATGCATATGCGTTTCGCCTGATCACCATGATCATGGGATATGGAGGGCGACCCCCCGGTATCGGTGACGACCGGAACGGATATCGAAGAACAACGGGCCTGAAGGAAGCTCCTGATCCGGGATCTCCATGTTGACCGCACCAGGCGGCCATGTCTTTCGCATGAGAACGCGACCATCGGCCGTGTGGAGGACCAACTCGGCGGCTTCATCCAGCTCCCGGTCGAGGCGTACGGTGCATCGCCCGCTGAAGGGATTCGGAAGGACCGCCACCTCCAACGCTGAAGCATCGGTCAACGCATTGGCAGCCGGCACATCAAGCACGGTCACCGATCGCAGCACCACGTCATTGGTGCCTTGGAAGTAGTTGTACTCCATCAAGGGCCATCGTCTGCCCGGTTGCCACCACCTGTATATCGTAGAGAAGGAGGTATCCTCCGGACTCCCATTGGTGATGTTGTACCGGTGATGCCGGGTGCGCAGCACATCCTCATACGAACCGGTGGGGAGCAGCAAGGTACCTGCACCGTCGAGGACCTGGGTCAGTTCCCCACAGGTGTTCATCATGACATCGAGTGCGGTGGAAGTGTAACAGAACGGTGAAGTGCTCTCCACCCCGAAGAAGGCTGGAATGACCTGATAGAGGTCGGGCTCTCCCTGGTCATAGGTGAGGACGGGACCCACCTCCCCCACCTCGTAGAGTCCCAGTTCCTGGCGATCGAAGTACTTGTAGGTATGATCCGAAGGTTCGAATGACAGGCTGCGTTGAAGGACCAGGTCGCTCGTGGGCCACTGGGCGATATGGGGTGCGGAAGCAGGTTCGATCGCCTCGAAGCGGGTGTAGGAAGTGGTCGTGATCATGAGATCCGAATGGTCCCATACGACATCCGTTCCTTCCGGTCCGGGTTCGAACTGGTCGTCATTGGCCACACCGTGCATGTAGAACGTGTCGCCGACAACGGGGACAAGGTCCAGCACGGTGAGCACTTGACCAGCAAGATCGGCGGTCAGGAGGACGGCGATGATGGTGAGCTTTCCTTGGAGCATGTTCTCGACCTTCCGATCTGCCGCACCATGCGGTTCCGGGGTGTGCGCAAGGTGGTCGGGTGGATCGGCACGGGACTATGCCGAACGTGCTAATTCGAGGAATGGGCCAGGCAAGGTGTTACCATGACCGATGAACCGGTCGCACAGGTCCTCGCTCGGGCTGCGCCCGAAATGCCGTCGATAGCTGCGTCCGAATGCGCTCGGATCGAAATAACCCACCGCCGCAGCCACCTCGGTCACCAGATGCCTTCCTTGCGCCAGAAGAACATGTGCGCGTTGCATCCGCACTTGTCGAAGGAAGGCGTGCGGTGGTATGCCGAAGGCGGCCCGGAACGAACGTTTGAAATGATGTTCCGAGAGGCATGCAGCATTCGCAAGGTCCGGTACGGTGAGGGGTCGATCGGGGCATGATTCGGCCAGGTCGCGGGCCACGTTCAGCCGCCGCCATAGCTCGATCCGGGTGGAGCGCTTCATGGCGCTCAATTGCTCCGTTCGCTCAAGCAATCCGAACTGCAGCATGACCAATCGTTCCATCAACCGATCATGGATCAGGTCCACATCAACCTCTTGTCGAACGGTGGGATCCGCTCTCACGAGACCATGTAATCGGGCGAACAATGACCGCACCTCCGGATCCATCGGATAGGTCTGTTCAAAGAACGCGATCGGAACATCGGTTGGGGTCGGATCATCCATCAACTGCTCTGTCGGGGTCATGAGGTTGCGCCTGACCTCGGCAGCCAGTCCGGGTCTGAAGCCGACCATCAACATTTCCGCACCCGCTTCGCTCTCGAACGCCGTTCGGTAGTGCTGACCCTGATCGATCACGAGGAAATTATCCGGATGGACGGTCCGATCGGCACCACCCACCTTGTACCACTGCCTTCCGTTCAACATCAGACGGATGGACAGGCGTGACACATGGTCGGCCGTTTCCTCCAACCGTCGACTGCGTATGTAAAGCGTGCCGTTACCCATCCGATGCATATCCGCTGCGGCATGCCTCGAACAGTACACTTGCCCGATGAGGAGTGAACGCGTGCTTTCACAATACGGACAACTGGACATCGACCACCGTGTTAGGCCATCAAAACTACCGGCTGATCGTTGTCCACTGTTCCCCGCATGTCACAGCATCAACCGACTGACCGGATCAAGATCGGACCGGAGTATTCACGCTTCAGCTCGCTGTATAGTGCTATCCTGCAACTCAAATACAGCCTTCGGGCTCCACTCCCAACTTTCCCGTTCATGCTTCGTCGTCAGACACCGCATGGCACCATCCCAGTGAGTCCAACAGGCATCGCGCCCAGACCGTAGGTCGGTCGGGTCACTCTCCATCCCAACCCGGCTGTCAACGCACTCTTTCTGGAAGCCGGGACCGATGGCCTATTGGAGGTCAGCGTATTCTCGAGCAGCGGCCAGCTGGTGCTGTCGGGGATGCGTTTCGGAGCGGGTAGGCTCGCTCAACTGGATGTATCTGAATTCGCGAACGGGACCTACCTCCTTCAATGCATATGCAACGGCCGGGCCAGCCGCGGCCTGTTCACGGTGCAGCACTGAGCGTAGGATCCAACGGGCACCGCGCTTTTAGCTCGGTTCTGCGAAGTGTGGCCAACCCGCAAGCCTGCCACGGACCACCACCAAGGCTGTCCGCCGCCCGTTCCAGCGTATTACCATCCGTGAAGATCGGAGCGATACACGAAGAGGTGGCGCAGACCGCGCAGCGGTTCAACGGACCACGACCCTGTGCACATGCCGCGTCCCACCACGGGTCAGTACCGCCGTGTACATCCCGAGCGGTACAGCTTGCAGCGCGATCTCCAACCGTTGCGTGCCCGCCATGCGTTGCACCACTGCACCCCGTCCATCAACAAGTTCAGCCTGCCATGTTCCCGGAGGAAGATCAACCACCAGACGCTGCTGGTCCGGATCGTGGCGGATCAAGGGTGCGGCTTCGGCAGGGAAGGTGGCGATCCCGGTAAGGGTGGTGTCGCAACCGGCAGCAGGGGCCTCTGCATAGTCGAAGACCACGGTGCTGCAGGCGTTCATCAGGAACCAACCGAAGGGGTCCACCACGGTGGCCGTGGGCGCGACCCACACCTGGTTCCACGGGCCGGGGCCGAATCCATTACCCGTGCTATCCACGTTCACGATCAAGCTGGCGCCTTCCTTCAGGGCGATTTCGGAGGATACGATGCCACCGAATGTGGTGGAGTCGATGATCACGGTACCGCCCGTTTCCACCCAGATAGAGAGTTCCGCACCGGAGAGGTGAAGGGTATCGCCCGGGCATACCCACGCGCACCAGTAGCCACCGTGGAGCGTATCCGTACCCGTGTATGCGATGGTGAAAGGGTGGATGGTCGTGGCGCAGTCATCCACCCATGAGTTCGAACCGCATTGCTGTGCAACGGCCGGGATGGCGAGGATGAAGGTGTTGATAAGGATGATGTTGCGCATGTGCCTGTTGTTCGGATGGCTCAAGTTAGAATACTGCAGGGGCTCTCTCCGAACCACCGCCGTGCCCTTCCGCCGGATGGCGATGAACCTGCGCCAGCGGGCGGCTGCATCACAAGGGCGACATGATCCGGCTCGGTGCGGTCGTTACTCCTGGATCCACCGCACGATCTGCTCGATGAATTCAGGTGGTTGCCTGCGCCAGCGCCAGAAGACATTTGGCCAATCCCAGTTCGCTCCGTTCAAGCCTTGCGATGCACGGCCATCATGCCCCATGTCGGGGATGGTCACCACCTTGTGTTCCACACCGCTCCGGGCCAGCAGCGCTTGCATGCGGGCCTCGTTCTCTGCGGGCGGCACCAGCAGGTCGTTCTCCCCGAACAAGGCCAGGGTCGGGCAGCGCAAGGTGGATAGGCTCTTCGCCGGGTCGAAGTCGTTGCGGCGCCACCACAGCACATCGCCCTCGTCCACCACGGCGTTCACGTGCTCGGCCCACTCCCGATCACGGATCTTCATTCCTTCCCTCTCCACCTGCTCGCGGTCCTTCATCTTCCCCGAACGCACGTAGCGGAAGTACAGCTCGGTGAAAGCAACGGCCGAATCCACGGTGGCCGCTTCGTAGCCGTAGTCCGGCATGCCGTAGCGCAGCCGGTGGATGTCCTGCTCGAACACGCTCACAGCAGGCCCCACATTGAGGATGACGAAACCGCAGTCGTCCACCTTCGCTGCGGCGAGCGGGGCGATCCAACCGCCCTGGCTGCTACCCAGGAAACCGATCTTCACGGCGCGCTCACCAGCCACTTCCCGTGCGGCCATGCAGGCGGCCACGGCATCATCTGCCAGCAGTTCCATGTCCGCCAGGTCAGCATCTCCACCGGATGCGCCGGAACCGCGCTTGTCGTAAAGGAAGCTGGCGATGCCCCGTTGCGCCAGGGAATGGGCCAGCGACCGGTAGTACGGGGTTTCCCTGTGCTGGTCACCGGAACCGTGGATGAGGACGGCGACCGGATAACGCATGGCCCCGACCGGTTCGAACAACGTTCCCTTCAGCGTGACCTCACCGTTCCGGAAGCTGATGTCGGTGGGTGTGTAGGGCAAGGGTACCGGCGCTGTCCGTTTCAAGTGTATCCGGATCTTCGGCGACCAGCGTATGCTCGCGCCGGTGAATGCCTGTTGTTCTTCGTGGTAAAGGCAGGCGAAGTCGCCGTAGTAGAATGTGAAACGAAGGCTGTCATCCTCGAACGCCACTGTATCACAGCGCACATCGAAGATGCCCAGTTCCGGTATGGAGTAACGACCCACGAGTGCATCTTCCTGCAGCTGGAGGTCCAACTCCATGAGTTGAACGGAACCATCGCGGGTGAGGGCTCCGGTATAGTAGCCTACCGGAGACTGAGCGTGCAGGGAGAAGGCGATGGAAAGGCAGAAGAGAAATACCGTGGACAGGATCCGCATGCGCATACGATGGAGCTTTCGAATTTCATCAGATGGGACGGGCCAGAGCCCTGGCATGGTCCGGACGGTTGGAGGATCCGCCTATCGTGAGGTGGACCGCACTTGACGGGGTCCTTGGTCAAGTATCGCTCGAGCTGTATTGGACCACAGCGGATCTCTCCCCCGACCACCGCACTGGACTTCCGCCGGATGGCGGAGACCCGGGGCGGTTCAAGGTCCTCTAATTGGGTGACTGAACACAACCTCCTTTATTGCCGGAAATCGAGTAATCGGTCAATCAGGGATCATAGGCTGACCAGAAAGCCTTTTACATATTTGAGGTATAAACATGCACCCATGACCTGCTCCCGCGCATTGGCCCTTCTCCTTGTTGCTTGTTCCCACCTACCTGCCGCGAATGCGCAGGACGGAGCGGTTGATCCTTCCTTCAACCCAGTGGACGTTGGTTACGGCAACGGGGACGCAGGGTTGTATGGGATGGATATCCGTTCGGTCGTACTTCACACGGATCAGAAGATCCTTGTGGGCGGTGCGTTCGGCATTTTCGATGGGTCAGGTTCCAGGAACCTGACCCGCTTGTTGCAGAACGGAAGGGTCGACCCTTCGTTCTCCTTTACACCAACTACATCGGCGGTGAACGTCCTGTTGGTCCAACCTGCCGACGGGAAGATACTGGTGGGTGGGATGTTCTATCAAGACCTTGGTGCTCCGCACAACCACATCATGCGCATTCATCCGGATGGTTCAGTGGACACCGGTTTCAACCCGGGTATCGGACCGGACTACGACGTGAATTGCATGGCTTTGCAAGCCGATGGGAAGATCATCATTGGAGGTGCGTTCACCAACATTAATGGAACGACCCGCTCACGGATCGCACGCTTGAATGCGAACGGAACGCTCGACACCAGCTTCAACCCGACGGCGGCTCCTACCGGTGAGGTGTACTCCGTGGCGGTGGATGGTAACGGCAAGATCCTCGTTGGTGGCGATTTCTCCCCCATCGTTGGCACCACCCATAGCAGCATCGCCCGCTTTGAGCCGGATGGATCCCTGGATCCGACCTTCAATGCCGGCACCGGTGCAAGGACAGGAACAACAGGGTCCGGTGATGTCAACTGCATCACCGTCCTCCCGGACGCGCGGATCCTCATCGGTGGGTACTTCTCCCGATACAACGGCATGCTGCGGAACAACATCGCCTCATTGCTGCCCGATGGCAGCCTGGACCCGGACTTCACCGTCGGAACGGGCTCCAGTGCACGCGTGCATACCATGGCACGGCAGCAGGACGGATACATCCTGGTGGCTGGCGATTTCGACACCTATGACGGTGCGAACCGCAGGGACCTGGTGAGGATCCATCCAAGCGGTGCCGTTGATCCGACCCTCGTCTCCGGAGCGAGTTATTTAGGTACGATCCACACCTTGGCCATACAGGCCGATGGGCGGATCCTCATCGGAGGTGATTTCGTGTCCTATGGTGATCTGGGACGCTATCGGATGACCCGGATCCTTGCGAACGGCACATGGGATAGCAGCTTCAGCCCAGGGACCGGGGCGAACCTCACTGTTCATTCGATCGCACCGTTGAACGATGGTAGCTTGTTGTTGGGCGGCGGTTTCACCTTGTACAATGGTGCAGTGGCGCGCCGCCTTGCACGGCTCGAACCGGATGGTACACTGGACCTTGATTTCGGCCCGAATGACCTTGGTTGCAACAATCAGGTGAAACGAATACTTGTGCAACCGGATGGTCGTATCCTGATCGCCGGGATGTTCACGAGCTGCTTCGGGGAGGATCGCTGGGGAGTAGCCCGCTTGTTAGCTGATGGTGCGGTGGACCCCAGCTTCGACCCGGGTTTTGGGATCAGCTTGGTGGAGGACATGGTCCTTCAGCCGGATGGCCGGATCATAGTCTGTGGGAACTTCACGAATGTCAACGGGATCCCGCGGAACGGCATCGCCCGGCTACTGCCGGATGGCGGTCTTGACATGGGCTTCGACCCTGGTTCCGGTCCAACGGGCGGTTTCCTCCCGACGATCTACGCCCTGGCCTTGGGTCCTGATGGTACGGTGCTCATTGGTGGCGCTTTCACCACCATCAACGGTGTATCCCGCAACAACATCGCCCGGCTCAACCCGGATGGAAGTGTGGACCTCACCTTCGATCCCGGAAGCGGCACGAATTTCCGGGTGCTTTGCATGACCGTGCAACCCGACGAACGGATCTTCATCGGCGGCGAATTCAACCAAGTGAACGGGGTCCAACGGAAACGACTGGCCCGGCTGATGGCCGATGGGTCCCTCGACCAGAACTTCGACACATCGGACGGGGCGAGCAGTGCGGTGAACACATGCCTGCTCCAAGCCGATGGCAAGTTGGTCATTGGAGGACATTTCGGCCATTATGGAGGAGTAGCTCATGAAAATGTGGCGCGCGTCAACCCGAATGGCTCCTTGGATCAGAGCTTCGATGCCGGCCCTGGCACGTCCTCGCTGGGTGTGTGGGCCTTGGCGTTCCAAACCGGTGGTGCACTCATCGTGGGCGGTGATTTCTTCGCCGTGGGTGGCCTCGGTCGGAACCGAATAGCTCGCTTGTTCAACGCACCCGTTGGTATTCCGGAGCAACCGGAGAGCGCACGGATGGCGTTGTTCCCGAATCCTGCTGATGACCGTTTCATCATCTCGTTGGGAGATGACTTCGCTGGTTCGGCGCTGGAGTTCACGCTACTGGATGTGGCAGGTCATGTTGTGATGCGGGACCGGTCCGCTGCCGGGGGTGCGACCGTGGATGTCAGTGGCATCGCACCGGGTAGCTACGTCGTAGAGGTGCGCTGCGCAAGTGAGGTCTTCAGCCGAAGCATCATGATCGATTGAACAGCATGCCGTGGAACCGTTTGTTCATTGATCAAGGCCGTTCATGGATCAGCCTCGCTCGGTGAACATCACTGGAACGCCCCACCCCCCTTGTCCATGCCGCTCCCATTGCGCACTTTCGTCTGAGCCAGCCATCCCATGTCCACCGAGACCGAACCCGCCCAGGCGCTCATCGCGCGGATCGTGGCCACGGTGGAGCCGGTGACCCGCTACGATCGGAGCAACCTCCAGTTCTCCGATACCGTGGCACGTACCGTCGCAGGTACGGGATCCTGGCGCCAGGAGGTGAGCTTTGGACAACATGCGGAGGCGCACGCCGGCCGGCTGCCCTCCCATTTCCGGAACGAAGGCAGCACCGCTCAACTGAACGCTGCCATCACCGGGGTTCAGGAGCGTTGCGAGGCCGAACTGCCGGACCGTCTGCGCGCCTGGATGGACGAGCATGCACAGACCTTCACGGTGCTGGAGACGAAGCATGTGTTCGACGGTCCCTTCGTGCGTGGCTACGAACACGACTGCGGCACTTGCCGGGGGTCGGGAAGGGTTCAATGCCATGGCTGTGGAGGGCATGGCACGCGCCAGTGCACCAATTGCGGGGGCACATCCCGGGCCAGCTGCTTCTCCTGTGGCGGCAGTGGTCGCAAACAATGCGGCCAGTGCGGTGGGCGCGGGCAATGGACCGAACAGAAGAGCCGCCAGCAATACAACTCGAGCACCAACTCGCACTACACGGAGTATTACACCGAGTATCACCGCTGCTGGAGCTGCGGCGGTGGAGGTCAGCAGAACTGTTCCAATTGTTACGGCAGCGGCAAGGTGAACTGCCTGCAATGCAACAACGGACGCGTGACCTGC
This sequence comes from Bacteroidota bacterium, assembly GCA_029573495.1. Taxonomy (GTDB): domain Bacteria; phylum Bacteroidota; class Bacteroidia; order Flavobacteriales_F; family PHOS-HE28; genus PHOS-HE28. The sequence continues at coordinate 9,242 of JAKQEI010000221.1, forward strand.
GGCACCTGCAGCGGCCAGGGACAACTCACCTGCTCCACCTGCGGCGGCACGGGGCGCCAGCACACCTTGCGAACGCTCACGTGCAAGGTGGGCTTCGACTTCACATCGCAGGTGAGCGATGACCGGGAGGAAGTGCGGGCCACGATAACACGCCTGAACATGCGGCAGCTTCACGGCGTGGCTCCGCTGCACTTCAAGCGTGCCGAAACGGGCCGTGCACATGCCCTCCGGGAATACACCTTCCAATTGCCCACGGTGAGCGTGCGCGCCGGTGTCGGCGAGGCGGCCCGCACCATCATCGGCTACGGTTCCAAAGCGGAAGTGTATGACATGAAGGGTCTGGTGAGCGTGCTGCTCATGGGCGACCTCGAGGAACTGGAACGTAGTTTGAAAGGCACTGCAGGTGCCCAGGCACTGGATACGGCGCTGGACCTGGCCTTCCTCTCAGAAGCGCACATCACCATCGCCAAGCACCCGCTCGATGGGAAGAACGAGCTGCACCCCGACCTGGCCGCGATGGCGGTGACAAGTGATCATGCGGCACGTTTCACGAAGGCGGTGCGCGCAGCGGTTGGGCGGCTCATGCGCCGCCGTCTGTTCTACGGCTGGCTTGTGGTGGTGGTGCTTCCCGCACTCACGCTGGCGGTTTGCATGCAGTTGGAACTGCCCTTGCGATGGACATTCGGTCTGCCAATCGTCCTGCTGCTCGTTTCGGGTCTGGCCTGGCGCTGGTTGGTGGAGCGGCCCGCGGTGGACGGTCTGGGCCGGCGTTACGAGCACGTGGGCGTGAAGGGCATGCGCGAGATCGCCAAGGCCACACGGGCCACCCGGCACTGGAAGCGTTGGGGGCCCTGGGCGGCGGTGGCACTGGTGCTGGGTGCGGGATACTTGAGCGCCGCCCACCTGCGCATTCAGTCGAAAGCACAGGACATGCTGTACAGCCGTGTACCTGAGCTCAGACCACCTCCACCACCACCGGAGTTGTCCTCCACGGAGCACATGCTGAACCGCTATGTGATGTACAACCAGGACTCGCCCGGCATACGCTCATACCGGGACCCTTTCGTAGTGAGAGGCGATACGCTCGCGATGCCCGATGGTCGAGCTGCCGATGTGAGCCTGCGGCCGCAACCGGGGAAGCGACGGGAGTGGGCGGCGTTGGTGCGTGTGTCGTGGCGACCGGCCCTCGACAGCACCATCGAACTGGGAACAACGGATCGCCTGAAAGCGCTGCCAGCCTTCGAGAAGAAGTACCGGGTGAAATGCTTTGTGCTGGTGGGCGTGGGCGGCACACCCCAGAACGTGGCCCACCTGTACGTGATCCCCTTGGACCGCAAGAGCCCGGAACGTTTGGAGCCCACAGCCCTCTCCGCGTACGCGGTCGAATTGAACGGCTACGCCACGCGATTCGACCGGTTCAAAGGACGCATGGGAATGAAGCCAACGCTGCAGCGGCGCTGATCTCGGGGTGGAAGGATGATCGTACGACCTGACCGCGGCAGTCGGTCTTCAGGTTAAGCCTACAGACGCCCCCCTTGGGCATTCACAACCACTTCCACCATCAGCTCATGTTCCCGCGCCTCGGTGATGCGCACCTCCGCGAAGTCGCCCACGCGCAGGTGCACCGCATCGTTGAAGGGGATCAGCACTTCATTGTCCACTTCGGGTGAGTCGAATTCGCTGCGGGCGATCCAATGGCCGCTCTCGCCGCCGGAGGATAACCTGTGGAGATCCTGCAATGGTGAAGACCAGTTTCGTTCACTCAAATCCTGACTCTTCCTACTGTTTCACGAACGTACCGATCAAGGTTCGCCCAGCATCCTGCACAAGGATGGTATAGATACCAGCGGACAGTTCGCTCACATCGACCCCAGCATCGCGCGCCAGACTGCCATGACCGAGCGATCTGCCTTGGACATCTTTCAGGATATAGGAAGCCGGATTTCCCAATGTGGACAGTCCACGTACGAACAGCGTCCCGCTGGTTGGGTTCGGGAAGGTGGTCAAGGTCCATCCACGCGATTCAGTGATGAAGTCTGCCGGATCCATGTCATGCTTCAACATATAAATATCCTGCTGTCCAGCCGAAGTCAAGGTGGACACGCCTGTGCCCATATCAAAGTCAGGCGTATTGTGGAAGGAGCCGGTAATGAAGACCTTGCCATTGCCATCCAGTGCTAAAGCATAGCCTTTCTCCTCATCGTTGGCCCCGGCATGGCCAGCCCAAAGGAATCCGCCATCGCTATCCAAGACGCTCAGGTGCACATCAGCACCATTGGGATCAAGCCAGAACTCACCTGGACCGGGATCAAAATCCACTTCAGATAGCGTGATGTAACCGGTGGTATAAACACGGTCGGCGGCATCCGTTGCGATGTCGTAGCTATACTCGTTGCTGGTTCCTCCTATCTGCCTGGACCAGATGAGCGCACCGTCCGGATCGAGCTTGGAGATATACATATCCGCAAAAGGCATCAACTCAGGGGTCATGGTCAGCGTATCGGGCCCGGGGTCGAAATCGCCAGCGGAGGTGAAATAGCCTGTCAGCAGGATATTGCCTTGACTATCAGTTGTGACCCCATGGCCGTACTGATGACCATCGCCCCCGAACTGTAATGCCCAGAACAGATCGCAATCGTTGTCGAATTTCAGGAGAAAGGGGTCGTGCCCGAAAGTCGCGTTCAACATCAATGTGTCCGGACCCGGGTCGAAATCTCCAGCCCCGTAACAATTTCCGAACACAAAGACATGGTCCTCGGCATCTACATGGATATCATGCACATAGTTGTAGAGACTGGCCGCGAAGGCTCCTCCATACAGAAATGAACCACCGGAACTCAGCTTGCTCAGATACAGATCTGGTGCACCGCCCAATGGCTGAAGCACTGCCGCATCTTCACCAGGGTCCATGTCGATCGTATTGGAATAGGCACCAACTGAAAAGACACTACCCTGTGAATCGCATGTGATGGCGTGGCCGATCTGGCTCCCTGGGCCACCCAAACTCTTCGCCCAGATCAGAGTACCGACGGGGCTGTACTTCACAATAAAGGCATCTGGAGCATTGCTTGTCACGGAAGTAAGAGTGGTCACACCCGGCCCTGGCTCCACATCAATGGAAAACTGGAACATTCCAGTGGCAATGACATTACCAGCCGGGTCCGTTGCAACAGATTCGATGATATCCGTTTGCGCCCCTCCGAAACTGTATACCCAGAGCAACTCCCCATCCGTGGAGAACTTACCGATGATGGCGTCGCGGTTCCCATTATTGATGAGGTTGACCGGTCCATTCACGGTGTTCGATGTCAGATCTTCGTACATCCATCCGCCAAAAAAGGCATTGCCCTCGGCATCCAAAGCCAGAGCGACGGATTCGTCCCAGCTTGAACCACCAACGCGACGGGCCCAATCGAGGGATTGCGCGTCGCCATCTACCAACGTCATACCAGTGAGGCAGCAAAGCAAAAGGTGGCGCAGGGGATCGCTGTAACTCATCATCTGGTCATTAGGAACGTAAAGTAGACAAACCAATCCGGACCCTGCGTGCACCGGTGGTATGGAATTCCAAGTCCGCCAGATCGGTCCGCCGCAAGACCTCCTATTGGGGACGACCCGTCCGCTCACACCACCACCTCCCCCATCAACTCATGTTCCCGCGCCTCCGTGATGCGCACCTCGGCGAAGTCGCCCACGCGCAGGTGCACCGCATCGTTGAAGGGGATCAGCACTTCATTGTCCACCTCGGGTGAGTCGAACTCGCTGCGCGCGATCCAATGGCCGCTCTCGGCCTTGTCCACGAGCACCTTGTACGTCTTGCCCACGCGGGCCTGGTTCAGTTCGAGGCTGATGCCGCCCTGCAGCTCCATGATCTCCTGGGCGCGCTGCTCCTTCACCTCGGCAGGGACATCGTCGGCCATGGTATGGGCGTGGGTGTCCTCCTCGTGGCTGTAGGTGAAGGCCCCGAGGCGGTCGAAGCGCATCCGCTCGATCCAACGCAGGTTGTCGTCGTGGTCGGCCTGGGTCTCGCCGGGGAAGCCGGCGATGAGCGTGGTGCGTATCGCGATGCCGGGCACCTTCTCGCGGATGGTGTTGACGAGCGCTTCGGTCTTCTCCTGCGTGATGCCTCGTCGCATGCGCTTCAGCATCTCCGTGCTTCCGTGCTGCAGCGGCATGTCCAGGTAGTTGCACACGTTGCTGCGCTCGCGCATCACATCGAGCACCTCCATCGGGAAGCCGCTGGGGAAGGCGTAGTGCAGGCGGATCCAATCGATCCCTTGCACATCGCTCAAGCGGGACACCAGTTCATCGAGGTTGCGCTTCTTGTAGATGTCGAGCCCGTAGTACGTGAGGTCCTGTGCGATGAGGATGAGTTCCTTCACCCCTTGCCTAGCGAGGCCCTGCGCGTTGGTCACGAGTTGTTCCATCGGGGTGCTCACGTGCTTGCCGCGCATGAGCGGGATGGCACAGAAGCTGCACTTGCGGTCGCAGCCTTCGCTGATCTTGAAGTAGGCGTAGTGCGCCGGGGTGGTGAGCAGGCGCTCGCCCACCAGCTCCTTCTTGTAGTCCGCCTTCAGGGTCTTGAGCAGGCGAGGCAGGTCGCGCGTGCCGAACCAGGCGTCCACCTGCGGGATGCCGTCCTTCAGCTCCGGCGCGTAGCGCTGGCTGAGGCAGCCGGTGACGTACACCTTCTCCACCAGTCCGGCGTCCTTGGCCTTGGCATAGCTGAGGATGGTGTCGATGCTCTCCTGCTTGGCGTTGTCGATGAAGCCGCAGGTGTTGATCACCACCACGTTGTGCTCGCCACTGTCGCTCTCGTGGTCCACGGCGATGCCGTTGGCTTTGAGCTGGGCCATCATCACCTCGCTGTCGAAGGTGTTCTTGGAACAGCCGAGGGTGACGACGTTGACCTTGGTGGGCTTGAGGGTGCGCGCTTTCATCGTTGATCAATCCTTGAACAGCGCGTCCACGAAAGCCTTCTTGTCGAAGATCTGTAGGTGGTGCATGCCCTCACCCACCCCGAGGTACTTGATGGGGATGCCGAACTGCTCGCTGATGCCGATGGCCACGCCCCCTTTCGCGGTACCGTCGATCTTGGTCAAGGCCAGGGCGGTGACGTCCGTGGCCTTGGTGAACTGTTTCGCCTGTTCGATGGCGTTCTGGCCGGTGCTGGCGTCGAGCACGAGGAGCACCTCATGCGGCGCATCGGGGATCACCTTGCGCATGACGTTGCGGATCTTGGTGAGCTCGTTCATCAGGCCCACCTTGTTGTGGAGGCGGCCGGCGGTGTCGATGATGACCACGTCGGCGCCGCGGGCCTTGGCGCTCTCCACGGTGTCGTAGGCCACGGCGGCTGGATCGGCGTTCATGCCCTGTTGCACCAGGGGCACGCCCACGCGCTCGCTCCAGATCCGCAGCTGGTCCACCGCGGCGGCGCGGAAAGTATCAGCGGCGCCGAGCACCACACTCCGGCCCTCCTGCTTGAAGGCGTTGGCCAGCTTGCCGATGGTGGTGGTCTTGCCCACGCCGTTCACGCCCACCACCATGATCACGTACGGCTTCACGGCGGGGTCCACGGGTGCGGGGTCCTTCATCAATCCCGCGATCTCCTCGCGGAGCAGGCGGTTCAGTTCGCCAGTACCCACGTACTTGTCGCGCTTCACACGCTCCTGGATGCGTTCGATGATGCGGAGGGTGGTCTCCACACCGACATCGCTGGTCACGAGCACCTCCTCCAGGTCGTCGAGGACGGCATCGTCCACGGTGCTCTTGCCTGCCACCACACGGGCCAGTTTGCTGAAGAGGCCGGAACGCGAGCGCTCCAGGCCCTGGTCCAGGTCCTGCTGCTCCGTGGCCGCCTGGGTCTCGTCCTTCTTCTTCCCGAACAGTCCGAAAAATGCCATGGCTGGGTCTGAATACTTGAAAAGGCCGACACCGGGGGTGCGGCCTTTCCAGGATCAGTGGGGTCGGATCACTTACCGGTGATGAGCTTCTCGGCCTCGTCAGAGGGCACGACCTGCTCAACGAAGGAGTAGCCGCGGCCACCTTCCTTCTTCATCATCCGGATCACCTTGGTGAAGGTCTTACCACCTTCCTTCTTCAGCGTAGCAACGGTCTTCTTAGCCATGGTCGTAGCGCGGAGCGCTGATTACTTGATCTCTTTGTGAACGGTCATCTTCCGAAGGATGGGGTTGTATTTCTTCAACTCCATGCGCTCGGTCGTGTTCTTCCGGTTCTTCGTGGTGATGTACCGGGAAGTGCCGGGCTGACCCGAGGTCTTATGCTCGGTGCACTCCAGGATCACTTGTACACGGTTCCCTTTCTTGCTGGCCATCGGTATGCGTCTTTACCCATGCCAAAGGCATAGGGGCCGCAAAAGTAAGCCAAGTCCACGGACCGGCCAAATCCGGGGGTGAAGTCGGTCCGGGCAAGCTAGTTGTAGTGGAATCGGCATTGGACGATGCTGATGCTACGCGCGTTCCCCGAGCCCGATACGGTATAGACCAGCCGGTGTTCATCGTCGATCCGGCGGGACCAGAAACCCTTCAGGGCGAACTTCAAGGCCTCCGGCTTCCCGGTGCCGGTGAAGGGGGTGCGCAGGCATTCCTTGATCAGCTCCCTGATCCGGACGGCCTTCTTCGGGTCGTTCTCGAGCCAGTAACAGAAGTCCTCCCACCCCTTCCCGGTGAACTCCACCGTCATGGCTTCGGCTTACGGGGCGCCGCTTCCAAGTCCTCCATGCGCTTGGCCACCACCTTGCCGGCGTTCAGTTCGGCGATGGACTCCTGCAACCGGTCGCGGTTCGCTTCGCTGGAAAGCAGGTAATTCGTTTCGGTGAGGGCGTTGTAGGTCTCGATGGACATGATCACCACGGCATCGCGTTCGTTGCTTCCCCTCGAAACGATCAGCGTTTCCAAGGAATTCGAGACGCGGTCCAGGTAGGTCTTGAGCTTCTCCCGAAGCGAGGTGGAGGTGATCGCGGTCAAGGCCATGGTCGATGAATTTCCAAACAAATGTACGGCATCATGTACGTTGTTCTGTACATGTGGGTTCCGACCAAGGGCCGCTCCACCGTACGCCGTGGATCCAGCAGGGCACGGTATCTACCTCAAGGAACTGGCCACGCCTGCGGCGAGGATCAATTCAAATTGAACCACAGATGGACACCGGTTCACACGGCTAGGTCTGTCTCGGAAGGTCCATCCAGGCCCTCGGTCAGTGCGAACGAAGTGTGGCACCGTGGTGCATTCTTCTTGAATGTCATCCCAAGAGGTGTGACCAGATGGCACGAAGCTCCGCGGCTCTATGCGCAAGACCAAGGCCTACTTCGCCATCAGCGCCTCGATCTCAGCCGCCTTTCGTGGTGCCGCCCCGGAAAGGTTGATCGGGTCGCCCTCGGTCACGAGGATATCGTCCTCGATCCGCACCCCGATGCCCCACCAGCGCGCGTCGCAGGGGCTGTCCTTGGCGATGTAGATGCCCGGCTCCACGGTGATGACGCTGCCTGCCTTCAGTTCGCCGTAGGTGCCGGCATCGTGCACGTCCAGCCCCAGGTAATGGCTGGTGCCGTGCATGAAGTAGCGTTTCAGTTCGTCCTCGCCCTTGATGATGCCGAGCTCCTTCATGCCCTTGGCGATCACGTCCCAGGCCGCGTTGTGCGGAGCGCGGAAGGCCTTGCCGACGCGCACCTCAGCGATACCGGCATCCTGTGCAGCCAGCACCAGGTCGTAGATGGCCCGTTGATCCGGTGTGTAGCGGCCGTTCGCAGGCAGGGTGCGGGTCACATCGGCGGTGTAACCGTGGTATTCGGCGCCGATGTCGCTCACCAGCAGGTCGCCATCGGCCAGGGTACGCCGGTTGGTGACGTAGTGCAGCACGCAGCTGTGCGGACCGCCACCCTGGATGCTGGGGAATCCTTCGTGCTCCGCGCCGTTCATCTTGAAGACGTACTCCACGATGGCCTCGGTCTGGTATTCGGTCATGTCCGGCTCCAGCTGACGCATCAGTTCCATCTGCGCTTCACAGGTGATACTGATGGCCTTGCGCATGAGGGCCAGTTCCTCGGGCTGTTTCAGTTCGCGCAGCTCGGCCATCCAACGGCGCAGGTCAACGGTGGAAGGCGCGGTGACCGCGGGGGCGCCTTTAGCCAGATGGTCGGCCAGGTCGTGCAGGTCGGTGCTGGAGTGCGGATCGTCCGGGGCCTCCTCCACCCGGTGCAGGTAGAGCTTGTCCTCCGCCTGCCAATCCAGTTCGGTGCTCTTGAACTGGTGCCCTCCCATGGTCATGGAAAGGCCCAGCAGTTCCCTGGCCTCCTTAGGCCCCATGCTGCGGCCGTTCCAGACCTCGGTTCGCGGGTCGCGGTCCTGCACCACCAGCAGTTCGGTCGTGCGTTCCCCGGCTATCAGGCGCGGTTCCTTGAAGACCAGCAGCATGGCCTCCGGTTCGCGCAGGCCGGTGAGGTAGTAGAAGTTCGGGTCCTGGTGGTACTCGAAGTCCACGTCGTTGCTGCGGTTGCGCACGGGTCCGGCCTCGAAGATGGCCACCCCACCAGCTGGCAGTTTGTCGCGCAGGGCCTGGCGGCGTTCCCGGTGGAATTCGGGACTCAGCAGGTCGTTGTCGTAGACACCATGCACATCATCCACCAAGCGCGTGGTCTTGGGCAGCTCCTGGGCGTGCAGGGCCGCGCCGGTCAGGAAGAACAGGAGCAGGAGAAGGTTACGCATGGCGGAGGGTTGGAAAGCGAAGGCGCCGGTCGAAGCTAGTCCGACCGGCGCCTTCCAATAACGTGCCGCGTGTTCAGCCGTTGTAATGTCCGTCGGCCTTGGCCTTGCGGATGGCGGCGCTGATGCCCAGCTTATTGATGGTACGCATGCCCGCCGCGCTCACGCGCAGGGTTACGGTCTTGTTCTCCTCGGGGATGAAATACTTGCGGTCCTGGAGGTTCGGCGCGAAGGTGCGCTTGGTCTTGATGTTCGAGTGGGACACCTTGTTACCGGTGATGACCTTCTTACCGGTGATCTGGCAAACCTTGGACATGGCTTCTCTTGATTACGGGGCGCGAAGATAGGTAAAAGCCTGACAACGGGAACTACGGGTCGGAATTGAGGCGGGTCGGGGTCAGGAGCACAACCGGGTCGCTATCCGCGCCGTTCCCTCTACTCCCGGGCCTCCAGGAGCCGTTTGCGCAGCATGTTCAGGCCCGCCAGGGCACTCCGTTCGATCACCAGGTCGCGGGTGCCCGGGAAGTTGACCAGCTTGCTGCGCACCCCGTCCGGACCGGCCACGGCGATCCACACGGTCCCTACGGGTTTCTCAGCCGTACCACCGTCCGGTCCGGCCACACCGCTATAGGCCACGCTCCAGTCCGTCCGAAGGGCCGTGCGCACCCCGGAGGCCATCTTCTCCACCACGGGCTGGCTCACGGCGCCGTTCAGCTCCAGCATATCGCTGGGGATGCCGAGCTCCTCCATCTTCACCGCATTGTGGTAGCTCACGACGCCGCCGGTGAAGTAGGCCGAGCTTCCCGGGATGCTGGTGATCAAATGGCTCACATAGCCCCCCGTGCAGCTCTCGGCGAGCGAAAGGGTCTGGCCGCGGTCCTTGAGAAGGCGTCCCACCACCTGCTGCAGGCGATCCTCCCCTTCCCCGTAGATCAGCTCGGGGATCAAGGCGGATAGTTCTCCAGCCTTGCGGTCCACCCGTTCCCTGGCCGCCGGGCCGTCGGCCTCCGCGTAGGTGCTCAGGCGCAGCTTCACGATGCCCGGCGAGGGCAGATAGGCCAGTTTGATGCCTTCGGCGGTCAGACTGTCCTCCCATGCGGCGATGCGTTTGGCCAGCATGCTCTCGCCGAGGCCGGTGGTGAGGATGGTGCGGTGTACGATGGTGGGTGGTCGGAACCGTTCCTGGAGCCGGGGAAGCACACCGGTGCGCATGATGGACCGCATCTCGTAAGGCACGCCGGGCATGCTCACGAAGACCCGTCCGTCCCGTTCGAACCACATGCCGCTCGCCGTGCCGCGCTCGTTGGGCAGGACGGTGCAGCTCTCCGGCAGGTCGGCCTGTGCCAGGTTCACTTCAAGGATGTCCTTGGGCGCACGACCCATGCGCAGGAAGATGTTCGTGATGTGCAGTTCCACCTCCTTGTTGCGCACCAGGCCGGTGCCGAAGAACTCGCATAGCGTGTGCTTGGTGATGTCGTCCTTGGTGGGACCGAGACCACCGGTGATGAGCACCACATCGCAGGTGGCGTTGCCGAGCGCATCGAGGATCTCCGTGCGATCGTCGCCGATGGTGTGGACCCGTTTCGCGCGCACGCCGATCAGGGCGAGCTGCTCCCCCATCCAGCCGGCGTTGGTATTGATGGTCTGGCCGATGAGCAGCTCATCGCCGATGGAGATGATCTCCGCAGTGATCTCGTGCGCCATGCGGGGGCGAAGGTCGGCAGTCGGGGGTGATGCCTGGTCGCCTCTTTGGTGGGAACCGTGGAAAGTTCACGGTGGGTGGTCGGGTATGGGGTAGCTTGCCGCTCTCCCATGCTCACCCTGCCCGCCAACACCGATCCCGTCCACGACGGATCGCGCCCGAAGTACTTCCTGGACCGCTTCTTTCTCCGGCTGATCCGGGATGAACGCGACCTGCCCTTCCCCTACCTCACGTTGAAGGTGGCCTTCTTCATGGTGCCCCTGGCCGTGCTGCTGTACATGCCCTTCATCACCGGATGGCCATGGGTCACGATCGCAGCGATCTACTTCTACCTGAACAACGTCCGTTACAAGGGACCGTTCGGGTTGATGATGCATTGCAGTACCCACCGGGCCCTGTACCGGAAGGAGTTCGGCGCGCTGAACCACGTGATCCCCTGGGTGCTGGCGCCCTTCTTCGGCCAGAGCCCCGAGACCTACCGAGCGCATCACATCGGCATGCACCATACCGAGAACAACCTGGCGGAGGACGAGAGCAGCACGATGCCCTACCAACGCGATTCGGTGCGTGCCTTCCTACACTATTACCTCCGCTTCCTGTTCACCGGTGTCTACACGCTTTCCGCCTACCTCTTCCGCAAGAAGCGCAACAAGCTCATGGTGGGCGTGATCCGCGGTGAGCTGTTGTTCATCGCCTTCTGCGTGGCCATGAGCTTCGTGGACCTCCCCGCCACGTTGGTGGTCTTCATCATCCCCTTCCTCATCTTCCGGTTGGTGGCGATGGCGGGGAACTGGGTGCAACACACCTTCATCTGCCCGGACGATCCCGGGAATCCCTTCAAGAACAGCATCACGTGCATCAACGTGCCCTTCAATCACCGGTGCTGGAACGACGGTTATCACATCAGTCACCACATCGACCCGACGATGCATTGGACGGAACACCCTGTCTATTTCCGCACGCACCTGAAGGACTTCGCGGAGAACGAGGCCGTCGTGTTCGCCGGCCTGAACTACATGGATGTGTTCTTCAAGCTCCTGAAGAAGCGATACGACCTGCTTGCCGCACACTTCGTGGACATCGATGGCAGGTTCGGATCCGATGAGGAGGTGATCACCTTCCTGAAGAAGCGCACCGCCCGCATCACCTCGTTCCTGCCTGGCGAACTGAGCCCCGCGGTAGCGGCCTGATCGGATCAGCGCGGGCATTGCCTGCGCCGAGCGTTCCTCGGGTCCTGCCTATTTCACCTCCTCGTAGCCGAAGAGCTCCGACTTGCTCACCTCGCGCACCGGCCCGAGCTTCTCGAGCACGGAGAGGTCCATGGCGCTCTTCTTGCCGATGATGAGGAAGGTGTAATTGCGCCCCTTCACCTCCTTGTCGAAGAAGGCCTTCATGGCGGCCATGTCGATGGCCGGGATGTGCTCATAGTTGAACTGGCGCATGTCGTGGTCCAGGCCGCGACGTTGGGCGGCATCCCAGCTCCAGTAGATGTTCTCCTTGGTCACCCGGGTGCTCGCGATCACCTTCAACGCACTGCCCTTCGCCCCTTCGAACTGGGTCTCGGCCTCGGGCATCTCGTTCATCAATACGAGCATGGCGGCCACGGCGTCGTTCAGCTTGTCCGCCTGGGTGCCGATGAAGGCACGCACATAATGGGCCTCATCCTTGTTCTGCGGGGTGCTGTAGCTCGCGTTGGCGCCATAGGCCAGTGCTTTCGCCTCGCGGATCTCCTGGAACACGATGCTGCTGAGGCCACTGCCGAAGTACTCATTGAAGAGGCTGGCGTAGGGCACCTTCTCCAGGTCGAACGGACCGGCCTTGCTCATTAGCAACATCTCGGTCTGCACCATATCGTGGTCCACGAATAGCACGGAATTGCTGGTGGTCGGCTGCTCCACGTACGGACGCGCTGCGGGGATGGGCTTCCACTTGGCCGGCACCCGGTGCTTCGCGTTCAACAGGGTGGCCAGGGCCTTCGGGTCCATCTTACCGTAATAGACCACCCGGTGCTCATGGCTGGTAAGGCCCTTGATACGGTCCACCAGCGCCTTGCTGGTGAGCGCGTTCAGCTGGGCATCCGAAAGGACATCGTTGAAAGGGGATGTTGCGCCGTAGCGGGCCATGCTGGCCAGTCCTTGGTACAGCACCGCGCTCTTCTCCTTCATCCGGTCCTGGCGGCTCTTGCGGATGTCGGCGACGAGTCCCTTCAGGGCTTCCTCGTTGGGCTGCGCATCGGCCAGCAACTTCTCCAGCAGATCCACGCCTGCCGCCAGGTTCTTCTCCAGGCCGCTCAGGGTGACGTAGCAGCGGTCCTCCGTGGTGGTGGCGTTGAGCGAGAGGCCCAGCTTGAAGAGTTCCTTCTTGAGGTCGGCCGGGCTGAGCTTGGAGGTGCCCAGGTATTCGAGCAGGTTGGTCGCCACCTCCAGCTCACGGTCATGCTTGGTGCCCATGTCCACGATGTAGCGCAGGCTGAAGAGATCATTGGTCGGGTTGACCACGCTGGCCAGTTCCAGACCGTTCTTGAGCGGTGTGCGCTGGATCGCGGTGGCGTAGTCAACGAATTCAGGCTCCATGGTGGCGGCTGGCATCCTGTCCCATTCCGCGCGCCAGGCGCTCTTCCCTTCCCGCTTGATGTCGATGGCGGTGATCCTCGGTTTCTCCACCTGGTACACCGCGGTCTTCGGGCCGTTGCGCTTGAACACACAGACGTAGTTGTCGTTGAGCTTCGCGTTGGCGAAGGCCACCACTTCAGCCTTGGTGATGCGCGCCATCCGGTCGTAGAGGTCCACCTCCTCACTCCAGCGTTTCTTCAGGATGAAGGCGTCGGTCATGGCCGAAGCGCTGCTGCGGTTGTTCTCGCCCCAGGTGCGCATGCGGCGCTGGCGGAAGTCGTTCACCACGGCTTCGATCAGCCAGTCATCGAAACTGCCGGCACGCAGCGCGGCCATCTCCCCGAGCAGGAGGTCGCGCACCTGTTCGAGGGTCTGTCCTTCCTTCGGTTCGCCGTTCACCTGCAGGCTCGAGTAATCGCCCGAGATACCGGCATAGACTCCGGCGTTCAGCACCCGCTGGGTCTGCAGGAGATCCAGGTCGATGAGACCGGCGCGACCGTTCGACAGCAGGCCGGCGATCAACTGGAGCATGATGGGGTCATCGCTGTGGTAGCCGTTGAAGCGCCAGGCCAGGTCCACCCATTCCGATTCGGGACCGGACACCTCGGCGACGACCGGTGCGCTCAACGGGCTCTCCTTCTCGAACGTGAATTCGGGCACGTAGCCCTTCTCCCAGCCACCGAAGTACTTGTCCACCATGGCGATCGTCCGGTCGAAGTCGATGTCGCCCGCGAGGATCACGGCCATGTTGTTCGGCACGTAGTAGGTGTCGAAGAACGCGTGGATCTTCACCATGCTCGGGTTCTTCAGATGTTCGCCGGTGCCGAGCGTGGTTTGTGTGCCGTACGGATGATGCGGATAGAGCAGCTCGTTCAGCTTCTTGTAAGCGGCACGTCCGTCGTTGTCCTGCGAGCGGTTGAACTCCTCGTACACGGTCTCCAGCTCGGTGTGGAAAAGGCGCAGCACACACTCGTGCATGCGCTCGCTCTCGATCGCCATCCACCGCTCCAGTTCGTCGCTGGGGATGTCGTTGATGTACACGGTGCGCTCCGTGCTGGTGTAGGCGTTCGTGCCGCGGGCGCCAAGGCTCTTGATCATCTTGTCGTACTCGTTGGGCACGGTGAAGCTCGCCGCCACGGTGCTGAGGCTGTCGATGCGGCGGTAGATGCGGTCGCGCTCGGCCGGATCGGTCGTCTTCCGGCGTTCCTCGTAGGCATCGCTGATCTGCTTGAGCACGGCGCTCTCTGACGCCCAGTCGCGGGTGCCGATGTGGCTGGTGCCCTTGAAGAGCATGTGCTCCAGGTAGTGAGCGAGACCGGTGGCGTCGGACGGGTCGTTCTTGCTCCCGGCGCGCACCGCGATGTTGGTCTGGATGCGCGGTGCATCGGTGTTGCGGCTCAGCCACACCTGCAGTCCGTTGTCCAGGGTGTAGATCCGGGCCTGGAGCGGATCACCGGGGATGGACGTGAAGGAATAGGTCTTCTGGGCGTGTAAGGCCACGGTGCCGAGCATGGCGGCGGTTCCAAGGACGAGGTTACGCATGTGGATGGGTCAGGAGGGTTGCGAAGTTCAGCAATTCGCTGATCCGGCCGACCACGACCGGAACCCCGGGAATACGAAGCACGGAGCCGCACTACGTTCACACGGACCAGGAACCCCGATGGACACGGACGGCTCCGGACCAATGCCAACCCTACCCGTGCATGGTGGGCGCCTTGCCATAGCGGGTCACCACCTCGGCCTCGTAGGCGAGGAAGGCCTTCCACCGCGCATCCACGTCCACGCGGCCGCCGTAGCGCCGTGCGAAGCCGATGAAGGTGGTGTAATGACCGGCCTCACTCACCATGAGCACGCGGTAGAACTCGCGCAGTTCGGGATCGGCGGCTTCCTCGGTGAGCACCTTGAACCGTTCGCAGCTGCGCGCTTCGATCATGGCGCTGAAGAGCAGGCGGTCCACCAGGCGTTCCTCGCGCGAACCGTCCTTCCGCACGAACTGCATCAGCTCGTTCACGTAATCGTCCTTGCGTTCCGGGCCGAGCACCCAGCCGCGCGCGTGGATCCGCTGCACCACCTGGCCGAAGTGGTCGAGTTCCTCCTGCGCGATGCGCGTGAGCTCGGACACCAATTCGCTCAGCTCGGGGTGACGCACGATCATGCTGATGGCGTTGCTGGCGGCCTTCTGTTCGCACCAGGCGTGGTCGGTGAGCAGTGCGGGGAGGTCCTGGTGGACGAGTTCCGCCCAACGCGGGTCGGTGGGAAGCTGGAGGCCAAGCATGGGGCAAAGATGCGGAAGGTCCGATGCATGCCCTTTCCGGACCGAACGGATCCCATTCCTATTTTGGACCGATGCGAACCATCGTTGTGGGAAGTGCGATCGCCCTGATGAGCACCAACCTCTTTGGCCAGGATCCAGCGGAGATCCAGGCCATGATGCCTGAGCTGGTCCAGTGTCGTGCGGACTGGCACCAAGGTGATACCACCTGGCTCGAGGTGACGCGGACGAAGTTGAACTACACCGAGGGAACGCTCACATCAAAGGCGGAATACACGATGCAGCTCAAGATCGTCGTGGAGGACAGCAGTGCAGCAGGCTACCGGTTGAAATGGCAGCGTTTCGCCGAGCTGCCGGAGATCGACGCAGGGGAACTGCCTGTGGAATACCGCGATGCCTACGAGAAGATCAAGGCGCTCGACATCCATCTGTTGACGGACACCAATGGCACCCTGCTGGAGATCCTCGACCGGGAGATCGTCATCGATCGATGGATCGAGCTGATGCGCTCCTTCCTGCCGATGTACATCGACCAGCTCGACGAGGAGGAGCGCAATAGGTTCCAGGCACTGGAAGCGAACATCTGGCAGTTCCGGGAACTCCTTTCGAAGGAGTTGATCGAGGAGATCCAGCTCTACTTCAGCCCTTATGGCCTGTACCTGAACACGCGCAGACCCTACACCGCTGACCTGAAGATCCCGAATGTGATCACAAGCGGCGAGTTCCCAGCCAAGGGCACCTACTCCATCTCCATCGACAACGCGAACTCCTACCGGATCAATGTCGACGTAGCGGTGGACAGTGTCGCTTTCCGAAAGGAGATCAACAGGGCGATCCGCTCCATCGGCAGGAAGGTGGAGGGTTCGCAGAGGACACGTGAACGGGATCTTCCATGGATGAACATGTCGACCTCGATGTACTTCATCCTGGACACAGAACGCAGCTGGGTCCAGGAGATGAAATACCGGGGTGAAGTACGCAGCGCCGCTGCACGGGTCGTTGAGACCATCTTCATCACGACGACCGTGACCGCCGCTGAGCCGAACACGCTGATGAAATGGGATGCCGTCATCGATGCGGCGCCGAACGACCCTTCCGGATATGTGGAACGGGCCAAGCTACTGGCAGGGCGCGGGGACCATCGTGGGGCGATCGAGGACCTCACCATGGCCCTCTCGTTGAACGACAGCGCGCATCAGGTCTACTTCTACCGTTCCTTCAATTGGAAGGCGATCGACCAGAACGAACGGTCGAAGTCCGACCTGCTGCGCGCCATGGAGCTCGCCCCCGACAGCTTGTCCTACCAGGTCGGCTTCGCGGACCTATTGGTCGAAGAACGGAACTATGCCGAGGCGCAGGAACGACTGGAACGGATCCTGGAATTGGACGAGCGGTGTTCACAGGCCTGGTATTCGCTCGGCATCATCCATCGTCAACTGTACAGGTTCCAGGATGCGATCGATGCCTTCACCCGTGTGATCGAACTGACCCCTGGTGATGGGTACGTACTTGCGCACCGCGCCAGCGCCAGGGCAGGCTTGCGCACACATGAACAGGATTCCCTTGCACGCCTGGACCTTGCCGCAAGTCTGGAGCTGAGTCCGGACAATCCGGCCGTCCTCGCCACGATCGGCAACCAGCTGCTCGCCAGTTCGGAGCCTGACTCCGCCATCCACTATTTCGACCGTCTGGTCGCCCTGGACCCGAACGATGCGATGGCCATCCACAACCGAGGGTATGCCCACCTTCTGGCTGGTCGATATGACATGGCGATCAACGACATGCTGGAATCGCTTGAGATCAACGTCGATTTCGCCTATGCACACAACAACCTTGGTCGGGCCTATCACCTGAAGGGCGATGATGTCGCCGCACTCGCCTCCATCCAACGCTCGATCGAAATGGACCCGAGCAATGCGTACGCATACTACAACCAGGGGATCGTGCTACGCGCCTTGGGTCGATCGACCGAGGCTTGTAACAGCTGGCAGCTCGCCTTGGCACGTGGCTTTCGAGAAGGCTATGGCGACGCGGTGGACAAGGAGCTCCGCCTGCACTGTAGATAGCTGTCCACAGGTCCAACTCGTTCAACTCGCCCCACTACTTCGCCGGCATACGGCGGGTCCAGCCCTCAATCCTCCTCCTTCTCCCTCGGCGTGTACTCCGGCGGGAGCATCTCCGGCGGCACCGTCTCTTCCGGCATTTCCGGGATCACCACATCGAAGAAGCCCTTCGGTACCTCGGGGTTGATGCGCACGCTGCTCACCTCCGAGACCCGCGTGCCACGGATACCACCGCTTTCCGTGATCCGGTGCGGGAGTTGCACACCGCCCACCGCACGCCAGTCGCCGTAGACCAGGGTACGGTCATTCATCTTCCCGTTGAAGTACTGGCTCTCCACCTCACGCACCTTCAAGCCGGATGCCTTGTCGTAGAACTGGATGATGCTGTTGCCGGAATGCATCGTGAGCTGCAGTTTGTACACCTCCCGATCGCCCTCGGTGAGGCGGCCGAGGATCCGTGAGCCGGACAACAGCTTCTCGAAGCCCACCTCGGGCACCGGACGGCTCTGGCGTTGCACCATCTCCAATCCGGCATCCGTGAGCTCGCCCGATCCATCCTCGCCGGATATCAGGGCCCTTTCACCGTTGTAGGTGATCTCCTCCATCACCTGGGCTCCCTCCTTCCGCCGCATCCGGTATCGTTCTCCAGAGAACCATTCGGTCTGTTCCACCTCCGGCCCATCACCGGTCTCCTTGCGCACGACCTCCAGGTCGCGCAGTTTGGCGATGGCATCCCGACCACCCACGGTGTAGATGTAGGTCTCGATGATCTGTTCGGCGGTGCGGTCCGTCACCGGTTCAAGCTCCTCCTTCCAACGTTCACCATCCACCGTCAACCGGATGATGGGCTCCTCCTTGTTCGTTGAGAAGGGTGCAAGACCGGACTTCACTTGATCCAGCTCCCCGACCACCAGGATGCTGGCCGCGTTCGGGTGGAGGAAGGCCGTTGCCGCTTCCTGCACTTGCTCGGCCGTGATGGCATCGAGCCGCTTGAGGTAGGTCTCGTAGTGGTCGGCGGGCAGGTCGTTCAGGCGCGTGTTCAGTGCGAAACGCGCCACGGTGCGCGGGTCCTCGAGGCTGCGTCCGAAGGCACCCATCATGCTGTGCTTCGCCAGGATGAGCTCCTCCTTGGTCACCGGCTCGTTGCGCATGCGCTCCATCTCGATCAGGATCTCGGCCACGGCACTCTTCGTCACCTCGGTGCGCACGCTCGTGGTGACCACCAGTGAACTGTTGAAGCGGTCCACATCCAGGCTGGAATAACAGCCATAGGTGTAGCCGTTCTTCTCCCGAAGGTTCTGCATCAACCGGGCATTGAAGATGCCCCCACCCAGGATGGTGTTCATCACCTGGGCCTGCTGGGCGCGCAGGTCCTTCGGTCGCAATGGCAACGGGAACGAGATGCGGATCACCGATTGTGCCGCTCCGGGCCGGTCCACCACGTATACGTTCCGGACATTGCCGGGTACCGAGGGCCTGCCCATGGGCACCACGAAGCCGAGCCCTTCGACGACCACCCGACCGTACTCATCCCTGGTCACCGGGGTGTTGTCCTTCTTCCAGCGGCCGAAGTGCTCCTTGGCCAGGGCTTTCGCCTCCTTCTCGGTGATATCGCCCACGAAGACCAGGTAGCAGTTATCCGGTCGGAAGGAACGGCGGTGATAGGCCTCCAGGTGCGCACGTTCGATGCGCCCAAGGGTGCGCTCCGTGGTCATCTCCCCGTAGGGATGGCCACTGCCGAAGGTGACCAATTTGCTCACGGCCTCCGCGATGCCATCCGGGTCCTCGCGGCGCTGTTGCACGGCGGACCGGGCACGAAGCAGAGCGCTCTTCACCTCCTGTTCAGGAAAGGTCGGTTTCGTGACCACATCCTCCACCAGCGCCATCAAGGGTTCGAGGTTCTTCTTCAACACGCTCGCGAAGAGCCCGTCCCCACTGGTGTAGAGCGAGGCACCGATCGCATCCACGGAACGGTCGATCTCGGCTTTGGAACGCTTGCCCGCACCGGCCGTCAGCAACTCGCCGAAGAGGTCCACGTAACCAGCCTTGTCGGCCTGGTGGACCGGTGTGATGTCGAATCGGACCTGCACGCTCACGAGCGGCAGCTTGTGGTCCTCCACCACGATCAGGTGCATGCCATTGGGCAGTTCGGACATGCTGTGGTGTCCGATGTTGACATCGGGAGCGGGCCCGGACAGGGGCGGATGGCTGCGATCGAGCTGTGCGGTCATGAGGACAGGAAGGAGCAATGCACCACCGCTGAAGGTGGTGTGCAGGGAACGATGGGACCGAAAGAAGGTACTGCGCGCCATGGTCAATTGGACGGAGTGGGCAGGTAATGCAGGACCACCCGGTTGGAGTGGACGAAATAGGTCTTCGCCGCCTGCTGCAGGTCCGCGGGCGTGAGGCTGAGGTACCGATCGATCTCGGTATTGATGAGCTCCGTGTTCCCGAGCAGGACGTGGGCGTTGGCGAGGTTGTGGGCGATGCCGGCCACGCGGCTGTTGTCCGTGACGGATTCCATCTCCAACTGGGCCTTCAGCCGTGCAAGTTCCTCCTCGCTGATGGGTGTGGTGGCCAGTGCGTCGATCTCATGCTGCATGGCCGCTTCGAGCTCCTCTGCGGTGGTCTTGCCATTGGCGATGGCGAAGAGCATGGCGATGCCCGGTTGCTCGAAAGGGAAATTGAAGGCACCGCAGTACAGGGCCACCTGCAGGCGGTCCTTCAGGGCGGTGTTCATGCGTGCGCTGTTCCCACCGCTCAGTACGCGGTTCAACATCTCCACGGCGTAGAAGTCGGGCGTCCCGTTGGCGGGAATGCGGTAACCCATCACCACGGCCGGGAGCTGGATCCGGTCGTAGACCACATCACGCACCTCCCGTCCGAGCGGCGGCTCAACGATGGTGGGCTGCTTCACTTCCACACCCTTCGGGACCTTGCCGAAGTAGTCGTCGACCAGTTCCCGGGTCCGTTCCGGGGAAATGTCACCAGCCACCACGAGGGTGGCGTTGTTCGGGACGTAATAGCGCTTGTAGAACTCCTTGTAATCCGCCTCCGACGCGGCGTTCAAGTCCTCCATGAAACCGATCGTGGGCCACTGGTAGGGGTGCTTGGTGAAGGCCCGCTTCAAGACCTCCAGCGTGATGGTGCCGTAGGGCTGGTTCTCATAGCGTTGACGGCGTTCCTCCTTCACCACCTCGCGCTGGGTGTCCACACCCACCTGGTCCACCTTGGCGTGCAACATGCGCTCGCTCTCGAGCCAGAGCCCAAGCTCCAGTTCGTTGCTCGGCAGCACCTCGTAATAGTAGGTGCGGTCCCCATTGGTGTTGGCGTTCAATACACCACCCGCGTTCTCCACCAGCTTGCTGAACTCCCCGCGCTTGATGTTCTCCGAACCCTCGAAGAGCAGGTGTTCGAAGAAATGCGCGAAGCCGCGGCGGTCAGGTGTCTCGTTCTTGCTGCCCACGTGGTACATCACGCTCACCGCCACGATGGGCGTCGCGTGGTCCTCGTGCAGGATCACATGCAGCCCGTTGGGCAGGTCGAACTCGGTATAGGTGATCGCACGTTTCTGCGCGACGGCGGGAGCAGCGAGCATGGTGGTGTAGAGGGCGAGGTGCGTCGGTCTCATCGGAATTTCCGGACGATCCGGGAGGCGGCAAGTTAGGCGGATCACCTGCTTTCCCATCCGGATACGACCCGCAGGTCCCATGGTAGCGTCCGCAACGAGGGTGGCCCCAGCGTCGCTGTTCACGGTGCCGTCGGTCATGGACGGTGGCTATCCGTTGTTCGTAAATTCATCGACAATATTGGCGGTTTGGTCGAAACAAACCGGTCGTGGGTTCCGTATCATCGCACCGCTCAACCCTTGGAGGTGAAGGAGATCGTGCAGGACAGACTGATCACAGCAGGCGTACGCGACCTGGTGGGGGGCATGCTGGCCAGTTACGAGGGGCGGCTGACCGAATTGTTGGAACTCCGGACAGCACGACGGGCCGGCCTGTCCAGCGGGACGGTGGACCTCCTGACCGCGACAGCGAACATCCGGGACAAGGACTGGATCGTGGACCCGGAGCCCGAGGGGCTTCAGGAACGGCGGGTGGAGCTGATCGGTGGTGCGAACCGCTCCGAACTGATCAATGGCATGAACGCCGGTGCCAAGAGCTACATCGCCGACCTATGGAACTTCACGGCCCAGGACACCTGGAGCATCCTGCGCGCACACAAGAGCTTGAACGGGGCTGCCCATCGGAGCCTTGCCTACCTGGATGATCGGGAGGGCCGGGTACGGATCAACCCTGCCACCAGCTCCCGCCTCATGCTGGTTCCCCGCCCCTTCTTCACCTACGAGGCCTTGCTCACGCTGGACGAGGTGCCCGTCCCCGCCGCCTTCTTCGACCTGGCCATGGTGGCCGTGGGCCATGGCGTGGAAGCCGTGCGCCGGGAAGGCGGCATCCACTTCTACCTGCGCGATGTCCAGGGGCTTCTGGAAGCACGGCTCTGGGCGCGGCTCTTCGAGCGCGTCGAGGAGACCTTGGAGGTGGACCGCGGGACCATCCGATGCACGGTGTTCATGGACACTGTTCCCGGAGCCTTGGAAGCGGACGAGATCCTCTTCGAGCTGCAACACCACAGTGCCGGCCTGGCCCTGGACCCGCAAGGCTACGCGGCCGACCACATCGCCCTCTTCCACGGCCCTGACCGACCGGTGCTCCCGGACCGTGAGACCATCGGCCTCAACGCCCCCTTCCTGCGGGCGCTCAGCCTGCGCACCATCGGGATCTGCCACCGCCGGGGCTGCCATGCGATGGGTGCCCCCTCCTTCGTACTCCCCTCCCTCGACCACAGCAAGGTGAAGGCGGAGTACCTGGCCATGCTGGCGGACAAGGAGCGCGAAGCCGTGGATGGACACGACGGGACCCTGGTGGTGCATGAGGACATGGTGAACGCCTCGATGGTGGAGTTCAACAAGAGCATGCCGCGCGCACATCAACTGAACTACCAGCGCGCCGACGTGATCACACCCGCAGACCTCGTGAAGGTGCCGGAGGGGCCGATCACGGTGGATAGTTTGAAGAACATCCTGCGTACCGCGTTGCGCTCCCTGATGATGCGCGAACAAGGAAAGGGCTGGGTCATCCAAGGTGGCCGGGTGCATGATCGTTCCAGCCTGCTCCTGGCCGTGCGCCTGCTCTGGCAATGGGTGCAGAGCCCCAAGGGCAACATCACCGCCACGAACCTGCCCATCACCATCGACCTGGTGAAGTTCATGCTGAAGAAGGAGGCCGACAAGATGTTCGATGTGCATGACCCGGTCATCAGCAAGCAGGTGGACCGCGCCATGGCCTACATCCTGGAACTGACCGGCGGCGAAGGTGTACCCATGCTCTAGCCGAGGCTAACTTGGCCGCGATGTCGCGCTGGATCCCCGTGAACGAGCGATTGCCGGATGACGGCCAACGCTGCCTGTGCCATCTGCCCGGCAACCAGGTGTACCTGCCCGGCAAGACCGGCGCCACCGAGGTGCGGCAGGTGGTGATCCTGCGCTTCCTGAAGGACCATTTCCTGAAGAACCCGAGCAGGACCGGCTATAACGGCGAGCCCCATTTCTGGCAGGGTGAAGGCAGCAGCAACAAGTTCTTCGCGGAGGTGAGCCACTGGATGCCGCTCCCGGACGCCCCATGAAAGCGCAAGGCGCGCCGGACATGTGTTCGGCGCGCCTTGCGATCGATCGAGAGCCTTAAGGCTTCTTCACCTCGATCACCTCGAGATCGAAGACCAGCGCTGCGTTGGCGGGGATGCGGCCATTCCCAGCGGGACCGTAGGCGAGATCGCTCGGGATGAAGAGCTTCCACTTGCTGCCGGCGGGCATCATCTGCAAGGCCTCCACGAAGCCGGGGATCCACTGGTTCACGGCCATCTCAACGGGTTCGCCACGGTCCACCGAGCTGTCGAACACCTCCCCGTCCACGAAGGCGCCATGATAATGCACCTTCACCACGTCGGTCACCGCCGACTTGGCACCGGTACCCATCGTGATCACCTCGTACTGCAGACCGCTCGGGGTGGTCACAACGCCCTTGCGCTTGCCGTTCTCCGCCAGGAACTCCTCGCCCGCCACCCGGTTCTTCTCCCCTTTCGCAGCTTCCTCGGCCTGCATCTTCATCTGCATCTTCATCATGAAGGAACGCATCACCATTTCCAGCGAGGCCTGGTCGATGAGCAGGGTACTGTCCAGACCATCGGCGAGGCCGGCGGCGATGAGGTCAGCATTGAGGGAGTCGATCTTCCCCTTGCGCAGGTTGCCACCGATATCAGCGCCTATGGCATAGCTCACCGAATCCATCTCCGTGGTGATGGCGGTGCTGCGGCCTTTCTGGCCCTGGGAACAAGCGACAAGCATCGTCACAGCGACGAGTGCGGAAAGGGAACGGACGATCATGTGTTCGTGTTGAGGGGCGCGAAGGTAGGCCAAGCGGCATGGTTCACGGCTTCGCCCCCTCGTGGCCCAGGACACGCTCCAGGAATCGCTGGTAGCGCGGGAACCGCGGAAGGTCGCTGTGGTGGCCCTTCTTGAAGGTGAGCATCTCGCGGTGCACCCCGGAGGGCACGGCCGCGTAGAGCTTCAACGCGCTCTCGTAGGGAACGGTCGCGTCCGAGCGCCCGTGCAGGATGTACACCGGACAGGCCACCCGTTTGATCGCCTTGTCGTTTCGGAAAGGATAGCGGAGCAGGAGGCGGTATGGCAGGATCGGCAGGTAGTTCGTGGCCACATCGTACAGGTTCGCGAAGGGCGTTTCGAGGATGAGCATGCGCGGATGGTGTTGCGCCGCCACGGGTGTGGCCAATCCACTGCCCAACGAGCGGCCGAAGACCACCACCTGGTGTTCCGGGAAGGACCGGAGCGCTTCCTCGTACCAGCGTTCCGCATCCGCCAGTAACGCCGCCTCGCTCAGTTCGCCCCGGCTCTTGCCGTAGCCGCGCGGGTCGGGCATGAGCACGTCATAGCCCATGCGCACGAAACGCGGAGCGAACTTGCCCCAGCGCCGCACGCTGCCGGTGTTCCCGTGGAAGTAGAGCACGATGCCCCGGGGATCCGAGGCCTTGAAATGCAGCGCGTGCAACAGTGCCCCATCCGTGGTCTCCAGGCGGCGTTCCTCGAAAGGTGGTGGAAATCGGTAGCGATAGTGCTGGCCGGTGCGGAAGCGGATGAAGATGAAGCGCTCCTGGAAGATGGCATAGAAGGTGCAGAGCCCTGCATAACCCAACAAGAGGATGCCCAACGTGGCCCAGAGCCAGCCCATGCGTGCAAAGGTACCGGGACCGTTGGGCGCAATGCGTCATCTTTGATCCTGTCCGTGCTGCGTACATCCCTCCTTCTCCTGGTCATCGCGACCATCGGCTCCGTGCAGGCGCAGGCGGTGCGCAGGAAGCACCTGCTGATGAGCGTAGGCGGTGGGATCGGCGTACTGAACGTTTACAGCGACCGGCGGGACATCGCCGTGGAGGGCCTTGGAAGCGGTGCCTTTAGGGCGGCCTTCGGATACGCGGTGGCCGATCGGTGGTCACTGGGCGTGCACTACGACCGCATCGGAAGCGCCTGGCACAATGGCGGCCTTGACCGGCTGCATATGACGACCTACCTGCTCAGCATCGCCTATCGTCCCTGGGTCTCGGACCGCTCCGCCGTCGAACTGGAATTCGCCTTCGGTGCGATGGCGGCCTCGTTGTTCCCGAACGAGACCCGATTGCCGTACACGACCACGGGAGGAGCCGCTGAATTCGGCGTGCGTTACATCGGCATGATGAGCGGGACCATCGGAGCCTTCGTCGCACTGGACCACGCGACATCGAGCAGCAACGAGCTCGTGCTGGAGGGAGGCCTCGTGAACCCGGATGGGGTCAAGAGCCGGATCCAATGGAACAGCCCGCGCCTCACGGCGGGCATGGTGGTGCGCTTCTGATCAGGCGATGCCCCGTTCGCGTTGGATGGTCTCGTAGGCCTCCTGTACCTTCTTGAACTTCTCCGACGCCGCCTTCTGCACCTCCTCGCCGAGCTGCGCCACCTTGTCCGGATGGAACTTCATGGCCATGCGACGATAAGCCTTCTTCACCTCGTCATCCGTCGCGCTCGCCGGTACCTCGAGGATCTGGTAGGCGGTGGAGGGATCGGCCTTGCGGAACATGGCGCTCAGCGATCCGAGGTCCTTGTCGTTGATGCCGAGGTCATGTGCGATGCGGCGCAGCAGGTCCAGCTCCGCGCGGTCAACCCGGCCATCGGCATGGGCCAGGCCGATCAGGTAATGCAGCAGTTGCAACCTGACCGCATGTGGCATGTTCTGCCGGATCTGTGCGCAGACCTGATGCACGGGGATGTCGCGCTTCAGCACATCGCGCAGCACGATGAGCAATTGCCCGGCCTGCTGCGCACCGAACTGGCGCACGAAGAAGCGCCGCACGTTGTCCAGTTCGCTCTGGGTCACTTTCCCATCGGCCTTCATCATGGCGGCGATGAGGACGACGAGGCTCATCGTGAGATCGCCGCCCATCGTGTGTCCGGCATGCCCCCCGGTACGCTGCTGTTGCCCGGTGGCTGGCTCAGGCGTACCCTGCATGTGATCGAGCATGGCGCCCACCGCGAAGCCCACGAGCCCGCCGATCGGGCCACCCAGGGCCCAACCCAATCCACCGCCGATCCATTTGCTGAAGCTCATCTCCGATCACCAGCTGCCACCGGCACCGCCGCCGCCGAAGCTTCCACCGCCGAAGCCGCCGAAACCACCGCCACCGCCTCCCCAGCCACCGCCGTTCCAACGGCTGCGGTGCTTGCGGTCCATCTCGCTCAACAACCACATGGCCGTCCAGAAGTCGATGCTGTTGGTGCGGGCATAACGCCGCACACGACCGCGCCAGGAAAAGAAGATGGCACCCACGAAGATGACCACGAAGACCAACACCGGCCATGGCATGCGCTTGCCTTCACCCGGACTGGGTTCGTTGAACTCGCCTTGTGCCATGGCCATGAGCGCATCGGTGGCCTTGTCGATCCCCAGGAAGTAGTTGCCCGCCTTGAAGTTGGGGATCACATAGCCCTGGATCACCTGCCTGGCCCGCAGATCGGGGATGGCCGCCTCCAGCCCGTAGCCGGTGGCGATGAAGACCTTCCGTTGTCCGGGAGGTCCGTTCGGTTTGATCAGGAAGACGATGCCGTTGTCGAATCCGGCCTTCCCGATGCCCCACTTCTCACCGATGTCGAAGGCCAGGTCCGATTCGGGCAGGCCGCACAGCGTGTCCACCACGATCAACAGGATGCGGTTGCTGGACTCCCGCGCAAAGCGGGTGAGCTTGGCATCGAGCTGTTGGGCCTCGTGGGGATCCAGCAGGTCAGCGAACTGCCAGACGAGCTTGTCCTGCTGCGACTCCGGTGGTTTGGGCAACGCACAATCGAAGCGGGCGGCATGGCCGACCAGCGCGATAAGGAGGAGGAGGACGAGCGAGAGCTTCCTCATCGCCTGCCGAAGCTGACCTCGTTGGGGAGTTCGTCCGTGTCGTCGTGCTTCAGCGGGAAGTGGGTACGGAGCTTCTCGCCGACCATGTGAACGGCTTCGACCAATCCGTGTGCAGCGCGACCGGCTGCCAGATGCAACTTCAGGATCCCGAGCACATCGTTCCAGAAGTTCTCTGGCACGCGCTGGTTGATGGCCTCATCACCAATCACGGCCAGCTTGCGGTCCGCGACGCTGAGGTAGATGAGCACGCCGTTCCGATCGCGAGTGCGGTGCATGCCCAGTTCCTCGAAGATGAAGGCCGCATGATCCAGCACATCCTCCTCGATATGGTCCTCGAGGTGCACCCGGATCTCGCCGGACGTGCGTTTCTCCGCCGCACCGATGGCCTCGCGCACCGCGCGCAGCTCAGCCTCCGTCAACAGTTCTTCCGCGGTGAGGACCTGGTTCACTTGAAGGAGATGTCAGGAGCGTTCTCGGTGCCTTCCTGGGCCTCGAAGTAGCCCTTCTCCTCGAAGCCGAACATGCCGGCGAGCAGGTTGCCCGGGAACCGTTTGATGCGGGTGTTGAAGTCGCGGGCCACATCATTGTACTTCTTCCGTTCCACGCCGATGCGGTTCTCCATGCCCTCGTACTGCACCTGGAAATCCTGGAAGCCTTTCACCGCCTTCAATTCCGGATAGCGCTCCACGGTGACCATCAAACGCGATAGCGCACCGGTGAACTGGTCCTGCGCCTGTTGGAAGGCCGCGATCTTCTCGGGGGAAAGGTCGCCCGGTGTGATGTTCACGCTGGTGGCCTTGGCACGCGCCTCCACTACGTCCGTCAGGGTCTCCTTCTCGAATTCGGCCGCGCCCTTCACGATCTCGACCAGGTTCTTGGTCTTGTCCGCACGCAGCTGGTAGGCGTTCTCCACGTTGCTCCACTGCTTGGTCACATCCTCGTTCAGGCCCACACTTCCGTTGTAGAAGTTCATCGCCCACATGGCGATCAGGAAGATGGCGCCGAGGCCGATGATCAGTCCGAGGTACTTTCTCATAGTGGTGTTGTTCTTGGCGGACGAAGGTACGTGCCGCGTTCGCCGCTGCCGGGTCAACTCCCATGCCGATCCACGAGCGGCTGTCAAGCTGGCAGATCGGTGAACTTCGCGGCCATGCGGTTGTTGGAGGATGATGGTCGACTAGGTGTACCCGCGCGGCTCCTGCTCGGTGCGGTGGCCCGGGTGCCCGATGCGCTGCTCCACGCCGCACGCGTGCTTCCACGCGAGAGGAATTGGTTGCGTTTCCCATGGTACCGCGGTTCCAAAGGTGGCGGCGCCTTCGTCATGGGCGACCGCATCCACGTCCATCGATGCTTGCTGGAGCAACAGCGTTCCATGGACCTGTTGCGTTTGCTGGCGCATGAGGTGGGACACCTGCCCCATGCAGCGCGGTTCGGGCCGGGCACTGCGACCGGCCGGGCGCGGTTCGTGATCTGGACGGCCGGCCACTACCTGCGGAGTGCGCTGACGAACGGTCGGCACGCCTATCAGCTATCGCGTATCGAACAGGAGGCGGAACGCGGCCGCTGGGTGCTGCGCGAACTCATCAGGTCCGTCGGTTCCGCAGCAGTGCAAGGCGCCATGCACCATCCTGACGGAATGCAGGCCTTCCTGGTCGAGCAGGAGCCACTGCTCTCCGACCTGCATCGGCGCTACCCCGGCTGGCCCGTCATTCAGCGCTGAACGACGACCGTGCTGCGCGAGCTGGTTCCGCCATCGGATAGTTCGAGCACATAGGTCCCGTTGGCGAAGGAGGCGAGTTCCACCCGCTCAAGTGACCCGGACCTCACATTGCGTTGCAGCACCACTCGACCCAAAGCATCGCGCATGATCAAGCGCCCATCCGCCACCACCGGCACGAAGACCTCGTTCCGTGCAGGGTTCGGATAGACCTGCGGTCCTTCGGCACGAACGGTGGCCACCCCCGTGGTGATATCGTCCGCCTCATAGAAGAACTCGGCGGTGGTGGCGACACCACCGATGGTGACGACCTCCAGCACGGGCTTGCCCATGCCGGCAGCGATCCACTTGTACTCGATGGTCTCGGGTTCCGGCAGACGGAAGCCGGTGTCAAGCTGCTGGATGTAGATGGTATCGCTTCGCTGGATCGTGCTCTTCACGCGCAACACCTCGAAGGTGTCCGCCGGGAGGTAGAGGATGCCCCAGCCGTCCACCTCATTGCTGCGCACCTGGTCCTGCCCGAAGTAGAACAGGCCGGGGATGGTGAGGTTGAAGGCGCTGGCGGAGATCTCCTCGTTGCCGTAGTTCATCGGGAACTGATGGACCCGGTCAGTGGGCTGCCGTCGCACGCTGGTGGGCAATCCGTTCACGTTCGCGCCGAAACCCACGTTGAAGAAGCCGTTGGCGTCGGCCCGGAAGTAGTCATATACATCGGTCAGTGCGATCGCCTGGAAATCGAAGTCGGTGCCCTTCACACCATAGTCCGCGCGGTTCTGTGGGTAAAGGATCGGGTTGTTGAAGAAGAGTTGGTAGAGGAACGGTGTGGCGCTCACGCTCACCGTGGTATCGGCCGCCTCCAGCAACGGGTTCAACTGGCCGAAGTCCCAGATGATCCCGGCACCGGTGGTTCCGACATCGACGCCCGTGGCGATGGTGGTGCGGTAACGCAGGGTGTCGTTCGCGTTCGGCATGTCGTCCTCACCGATCGTGATCTGGGCGGAGACATTGGCAGCGAAGGCTATGGAGAGAGCGAGTAAGGGTCGGCGCATGGATCGATGCATCCCACAAAGCTATCGGGTGGGGAGGAACCGGTCAATCGGCCGTGGTGACCCAATAATTGTGAAGGGTCGGCCGGACCGGTCGAGCAAGACGCACCACCGGAACTCCTCCGGCTAACTTTGGTGCGATGCGTTCCTCGATCCTCCTGGTCCTGATGGCCCTGGCCACCTGTTCCATCGCCCAACCCGGCAATGAAAGCAAGAACCTCGTTCAATTCAGCGGCGTGGTGGTCACGGACAGCCTGATGCCGGTACCCTTCACGCATATCCTGGTGAAGCATACCTACCGGGGAACGATGAGCGATGTGTACGGTTACTTCAGCTTCGTGGCGCAGGAGGGCGACACGATCCTGTTCAGCGCGGTGGGCTTCCAGCGCAGCCAGTACGTGATCCCGGACAGTCTGTCGGACAACAAGTACTCGATGATCCACGTGTTGAACCGGGACACCATCACACTGAAGGAGTTCACCGTGTACCCCTGGCCCTCGAGAGAGCAGTTCCGGGACGCCTTCCTGGCCCTGCGTCTGCCGGCGGACGATCACCAACTCGCCTTGAAGAACCTGAGCCCCGCCGAGATGGTGCAGCGCATGGAGAACCTGCCGCCCGACGCCTACCAGAGCTTCCAGTACCAGATGGCGATGGATCACACCAAGCTTTACTACTCGGGTGGCACACCGGTGATCAACCTGTTCAACCCCATCGCCTGGGCCCAATTCGTGCAGGCCTGGCAGAGCGGTGCCTTCAAGGCGAAGGATTGAGCCGATCCTGTGAGCGTTACAGGTCCTGGTCACACGATCATTGTGGAACCTATCACTTGGAACTTGAGTCTTGTGACATGAGTCTTCCTTCTGGCGCCTTGTCCCTTTGACCTTGCCCGCTCTTCCTTTGCCCTTCGCATCTTCATTCTTGTCACTTGTGACTTGTGACTTGCGACGTGTGACCTGAACCTTTGCCAATGTCCTCCTTCCGCATGATCGCACAGACCCAGTTCGGGTTGGAGGAAGTGCTGCGCGTGGAATTGTTGAAGCTCGGCGCCCGCGACATCCAGCGGCACAACCGTGCGGTGAGCTTCTTCGGTGATCTCGGCTTCCTATACAAGGCCAACCTCTGCCTGCGCACCGCCATCCGGGTGCTGGTACCGATCGCCGACTTCCGC
Source organism: Bacteroidota bacterium (assembly GCA_029573495.1). Classification (GTDB taxonomy): domain Bacteria; phylum Bacteroidota; class Bacteroidia; order Flavobacteriales_F; family PHOS-HE28; genus PHOS-HE28. The sequence goes on from JAKQEI010000221.1 coordinate 40,051, forward strand.
GTACGCTCGGCGGACGACCTGTATCGCGGCATCCACCGCATCGACTGGGAGACCTTCCTCACACCAGATGAGACCTTCGCGGTGCGCTGCACGCTCAACAGTCCGCACCTGGATCATTCACAGTTCGCCATGCAGCGGACGAAGGATGCCATCGTGGACCGCTTCCGCGAGCGTTATGGCAAGCGCCCCTCCGTGGATACCGAGGATCCGGTGTTGCGCATCCAGGTGCATGTGATCGGTGATCAGTGCCAGGTCTCTCTGGACAGCTCCGGCACATCATTGCACGAACGCGGCTACCGCGATGAGACCGGCCCTGCGCCGATCAACGAAGTACTTGCGGCGGGCATGGTACAACTAAGCGGCTGGGACCCGCGACGCCCGTTGGTGGATCCGATGTGCGGTTCGGGCACCATCGCCATCGAAGCCGGCTTGCTTGCCTGTCAGATACCCCCGGGACTGTTCCGAAAGGGCTTCGGTTTTCAACGCTGGAACGACTACGACGCCGACCTCTACGGCACCATCCACGATTCCTTGTTGAACCGGATCAGCGAGGAGCGACCGGTGATCGTGGCGGGTGAGCGCGCAGCGGACATCGCGGAGCTCGCACGTGTGAACGTGGCGAACGCGCAACTGGATGATACGGTCGATGTGCGGAACGTGCCCTTCGAGGAACTGGAGCCACCACCCGGCAAGGGCGTGCTAATCATCAATCCACCCTACGGAGAGCGCATGGACCAACACGGTGTTGAAGCAGACGCCGAAGTGGAAGCGATCAATGCTTTCTACAAGATGATCGGCGACACCTTGAAGAAACGCTGGTCGGGCTGGCAGGCCTGGGTGATCACCTCGAACCTGGAGGCGGCAAAGCACATCAAACTCACACCGAAACCGCGGATACAGCTCTTCAACGGTAGCTTGGACTGTCGCTTCATGAAGTATGATCTGTACGAGGGATCCCGGCGGTTGACACCGCGACCATCCACCGCGGAATGAGCACGACCAACAAGTCCATCGCAAACCAATGGTTCGCCGCGTTCAACGCGCACGACCTCGAGGCCTTGCTTGGGCTATATGCTGACGATGCGGAGCACTACAGTCCGAAGTTGAAGCTGCGTCATCCGGAGACCAAGGGCCTCATTACTGGCAAGGATGCTTTGCGCAACTGGTGGCGCGATGCCTTCGAACGCCTGCCCGCCCTGCGTTACGAGGTGATCAAGCTCACTGCGGATGTGGAGCAGGTATTCATGGAATACATCCGGCATGTGCCCGGTGAGGTGGACCTGCGCGTAGGTGAGGTCCTGGAGATCCGCGACGGGCTCATCATCGCTTCACGCGTGTACCACGGTTGAACCTGCTGCACCGCCGCGTGTACCGATCGCCTAAACACCGATCATGCACGTCCTGACCCGCTCGCTCCTTCTCGTTCCCGCGATCCTGTTCACCGCTTTGGCTCGTCCGCAGGCCATGGGCAACCTCATGTACGAGACCAACAGCCGCATCTTCTTCCAACAGGCTGAACAGCCGGTGAAGGCCACGGTGCAGGGCAAATTGCTCGTGCTCGAGGTGAACGCGATGATGAACATGCGCGCGGACAGCTACCTCGCCATCTTCCACATCACGCAGCTGGGGCAGAGTGCGGAAGAGGCCGACAGCCTGATGAACAAGCGCATCGACGGCTTCACCAGGCGCGTAAAGAAAGAAGGTGTGAAGGAGGCCGATGTGTTCGCCGACATGCTCTCCTTCGTACCCGTCTATGAGATCGAGTCCACGCGCAAGCTCTTCAGCACCACCTACCAGGAAGTGCCGGCGGGCTTCGAGATCCAGAAGAACATCCACGTGAAGTTCCGCGACGCACGCATCCTGGACAAGCTCGTGACCGCCGCGGCGAAGGAGGAGATCTACGACCTGGTGAAGGTGGACTTCTTCGTGCACCAACAGAGCGCCTGCTACGACACCTTGCGCTTATTCGCCAATCGGTTGCTGCAGCAGAAGCTCGACAACTTCGCGAAACTGGGCCTGAAAGTGAGCGAAGGGCACCGCACAGCCGCCGAACAGAACGGCGCTTACTTCCCGCTTGATCGCTACGCCGCGTACAAGAGCCGCGTGCAGACCTCATTGAACAGCCGTCGCAAAGGGCAATTGGTGAACGATGTGCGCCAGCCCAGCAGCTTCTTCTACAACAAGGTGCCCTACGGCAGATTCGACATCGTGCTGCACGCCGAGATCACTGAGCCCCCGGTGCAGTACACCTACAACCTCACGATGCAGATCCAATTGCCCGAGGGCTTCCCGAAGAAAGAGGCCAAGGAGATCGTGAAGTACATCTGGATTACGGACAAGGGCGACATGAAGGAGTTGAAGCTGTGATCGGTTACCGGGGGAGTGCTCCTGCATTGAGCAGCGAAACACTCCCCCATGATCGCATTGCTCATCGGCCTCACCGCCCCTGCTCCCAGCTACACGGAACTCAAGCAGAAGATCGAAACGCGGCGTCTCGGCTTCCATTCGCGATACATCGCAGCGGATAGCCTTGGCAAGCAAACGGTGATTGA
>JAKQEI010000226.1 GCA_029573495.1 Bacteroidota bacterium
TGCTGCTGGTGGAGACCATCTTCGACACGCTCAACGCCAAGGCCGCCTTCTACGCCATCGACGAGGTGTTCGAAGCGCGCAACACGCGCGTGCCGCTCATGTGCAGCGTCACCATCACCGATGCCAGCGGGCGCACGCTCAGCGGCCAGACCATCGAGGCCTTCCTCATCAGCATGCAGCATGTGCCGCTCTTCAGCATGGGCCTCAACTGCGCGCTGGGCGCGGCCCAGATGCGGCCCTACCTGGAGGTGATCGCCGAGCAGAGCCCCTGCCGCGTGAGCATCTACCCCAACGCTGGCCTGCCCGACCAGATGGGCGAGTACCGCGAAACGCCCGCCGTCACCGCACGCCTCGTGGGCGAGTTCATGGCCAACGGCTGGGTGAACGTGGTGGGCGGGTGTTGTGGCACCACGCCGGAGCATATCGCGGCGCTGGCGGCTGAGGCCAAGCGGCACGCACCACGCGCAACACCGGTATTGGCATGATTGATTCTCTCCGTTGTGATTTGGGCGTGCCCCCTCGCAAAGCCTCGGGGTCGCGCTTTCCGCTGCAAATCCTCGGCGGCTTCGTGCCTCAGCCGCCTGTGGGCTTTCCGCTGCAATCGCTCACGCGGGCATTCCTGCTCTTATCGATCTGCTTAGCTGGATGTGATCAGAACATCCCCTTCGAGAAGAGTGGCTGGCAGAAGAAGTTCGACGGTGACTACCCCAACCGTGATGCAATGGTCCGGGACCTGATGGACCATCACAAGTTGACCGGACTTACCACGCGAGCGATCACCGAGCTGTTAGGCGAAGAGGATCGCGTAGAGTTGGTGGAGAGGCCTAAAGCCGAAGGGAGGAACTACATGACGTATCAGGTCTTGGAGGATTTCGGATGGGACATTGATCCTGTGCACACGAAGTACCTCGTTCTTGAGTTCAACCAAGATTCCGTCGTAACGAAGGTTGATCTGTTGGAATGGAAGAAGCCATGAACACGTTCACTTTGCAGATGCGCTTTACTGCCCTCGTTCCTCGCTGCGGGGTGCCGCTCCAATCGCTCACGCGGAATGCGCGTCTATCATGAACCGGAAGATACTTTGGGCCATTCCAGTGCTCTTGGTGGTGGGTCTCATCATCATGAATTGGAGCTGGTCCGTTTCACGTGAAGATGTGATCGGCACCTATGTGAACACGAGTTTCTCTCATGTTCCTTGTTGCGTTGAAGCCCCACATCGACCTGATACACTGCGCCTCTTTGCGGATGGCACAATGATCAGTGGGTTCTATAGCAAGGGCACATGGGAACTTGAAAGCGATGGCAATGGCGTGGATTGGAGCTATCCGTGCGAGTACCGGACCGGCTATGCGGATGGTAATCGTCTTGTTCAATCCATGTGTGGCTATTCCGCTGTTATTGACAATATGATCGGCCAACCGATCAAACTGATCCTAGAACTGGACTGGGATCATCACTACAGGAAAGTAGAATGAGCATCCCGACATACAGTGGCCTCGAACCCCTCCGCATCTTCCCGGGTTCCAACTTCGTCAACATCGGCGAGCGCACCAACGTCACGGGCAGCGCGGCCTTCCGCAAGTTGATCAAGAACGGCCAGTACGACGAGGCCGTGAGCGTGGCCCGCCAGCAGGTGGAGAACGGCGCGCAGGTGATCGACGTGAACATGGACGAGGGCATGATCGATGGCGTGCAGGCCATGACACGCTTCCTCAACCTCATCGCCGCCGAGCCCGACATCGCGCGCGTGCCGGTGATGGTGGACTCCTCGAAGTTCAGCGTGATCGAGGCGGGCCTGAAGTGCCTGCAAGGCAAAGGCATCGCCAACAGCATCAGCCTGAAGGAAGGGGAGGCCGAGTTCCTGCGGCAGGCGAAGATCATCCACCGCCTCGGCGCCGCCACCGTGGTGATGTGCTTCGACGAGCAGGGCCAGGCCGACACCTACGAGCGCCGCATCGCCATCGCGCAGCGCAGCTACGACCTGCTCACCCAGAAGGCCGGCTTCGCACCGCACGACATCATCATCGACGCCAACATCCTTACCGTGGCCACCGGCATGGGCGAGCACGACCGCTACGCCATCGACTTCATCGAGGCCGTGCGGTGGATCAAGCAGCACCTGCCCGGCGCGCTTACCAGCGGCGGGGTGAGCAATGTGAGCTTCAGCTTCCGCGGCAACGAGCCCGTGCGCGAGGCCATCCACACCGCCTTCCTCTATCACGCCATCAAGGCGGGGCTCGACATGGGCATCGTCAACGCCGGGCAGATCGGTGTGTACGACGACATTCCCCAGGACCTGCTCGAGCATGTGGAGGATGTGCTGCTCGCGCGTCGTCCCGATGCAACCGAGCGCATGGTGGCCTTCGCGGAGCAGTTCAAGGGCAAGCCTTCCGAAGAAGCCATTGCCGCGCAAGCCGCCTGGCGCGAAGGCTCGGTGGAAGATCGCCTGAAGCACGCACTGGTGCATGGTGTCACCGACTTCATCGATACCGACGTGGAGGAGGCCCGCGTGCAGTACGTGGATCCCGTGCTGGTGATCGAAGGTCCGCTGATGTCCGGCATGAACGTGGTGGGCGACCTCTTCGGCAGCGGGAAGATGTTCCTGCCCCAGGTGGTGAAGAGCGCCCGTGTGATGAAGCGCGCCGTGGCCTACCTCGAGCCCTTCCTTCAGGAGAAGAAGGCGGGCTTGGTGATGGGGTCCATGAAGGCGGATGCCAAGAAGGTGCTGCTCGCCACCGTGAAGGGCGACGTGCACGATATCGGCAAGAACATCGTGGGCGTGATCCTCGCGTGCAACGGTTGGCAGGTGATCGACCTGGGCGTGATGGTGCAGAGCGCCACCATCCTGAAGACCGCCCGCGAGATGCAGGTGGACATCATCGGCCTGAGCGGCCTGATCACGCCCTCCCTGGACGAGATGGTGCACGTGGCCAAGGAGATGGAGCGCGAGGGCTTCGAGACCCCGCTGCTCATCGGCGGCGCAACGACCAGCCGCGTGCATACCGCCGTGAAGATCGCGCCGCACTACAGCAAGCCCGTGGTGCACGTGATCGACGCCAGTCGCAGCGTGCCCGTGGTGAGCAACCTGCTCAGCGACAACGAGCGCGACCGGTTCGCCGCCGAGGTGCTGGAGGAGTACGCCAAGGTGCGCACGCAGTACGAAGGCAGCCAGCGGGACAAGGAGTATGTGCCCCTCGAAGAGGCCCGCGCGAAGAAGTTCACCATCGACTTCGCTGCCGAACCGCCCGTGGTGCCGAAGAGCACCGGCATCTTCACCTACCGCAACTACCCGCTGTCCGAGCTGGTGCCCTACATCGATTGGACGCCCTTCTTCATGGCCTGGGAGCTGGCCGGCAAGTTCCCGCGCATCCTGGAGGACGAAGTGGTGGGCAGGCAGGCCACACAGCTCTACGCCGATGCGCAGAAGATGCTGGACCGCATCGTGAAGGAGCAGTGGATCCAGGCGCACGGTATCGCAGGCATCCTGCCTGCGAACACCGTTGCGCATGACGACATTGAACTCTACTCCGATGCGGCCCGCACCAAGGTCATCGGCCGTTTCCACACGCTGCGCCAGCAGAGCAAGAAGGCGCCCGGGGTGCCCCACATCGCCCTCGCGGACTTTATCGCGCCGAAAGGCACCCCCGACTTCCTCGGTGGTTTCGCGGTGAGCGCGGGTCATGGGGTGGACGAACGCGTGAAGCGCTTCGAGGCTGCGCACGACGACTACAGTGCCATCCTGCTGAAAGCCCTCGCCGATCGCCTGGCCGAAGCCTTCGCGGAAAAGCTGCACGAGATCGTGCGTGAAGAGCTGTGGGGTTACGAGGCTTCACCCTTCACCAACGAGCAACTCATCAAGGAAGAATACCAGGGCATCCGTCCGGCACCGGGCTACCCCGCTTGCCCGGACCACACCGAGAAGCCCGAGCTCTTCCGCCTGCTGGATGCCACAAAACATACCGGCATCACCCTCACCGAGGGGTTGGCCATGAGCCCGGCCGCAGCGGTGAGCGGTTGGTATTTCGCGCACCCGAAGACCAAGTACTTCGGCGTGGGCCGTGTGGCAAGGGACCAGGTGGAGGACTTGGCGCGGCGCAAGGGCGAGAGCGTGGAGTGGATGGAGAAGTGGCTGGGGAGCAACCTGGCCTACTGAACCTTCTTATCCCCATCCACGTATGCACGGGCCGACATGTTCCGTCCGCTACTCTCCACCTGCGCGGCAATGCTGACCTTGGGCCTATGCGCCCAGGGCGATGACCGATTCACCCAGGAGAACGGCGATTGCACGGGTGCGATCATGATCGAGGACTCCTTCTATGTGGCGGCCCACCCCGTGCGCGGCTTCGGCAACAAGCTGGAGATCAAGGAGAACCCTTCCGACCACAAACAGTGGTTCGAGCGGGAGCACCACACCACCTGGTACAAGTTCCGGGTGCCGGTCCAATGCAAGCTCACGATGGACATCATACCTCGTGACCCCACGGACGACATCGACTTCATCATCTTCGAGGGAGCCATTCCAGGCATCTGTGACAAGATCGCCAGTAAGCAGGTGGTACCCGTCCGATCCAACATCTCGCGGAACGACCCGAACATCGGCTCACGCTGTGGGCTTAGCAAGGAAGCCCCGGATGCCTTCGTGCGATCGGGTGTCGGCGCGAGCTACAGCAGTGCATTGGAGGTGGAAGCCGGTCAACTCTTCTACCTCGTGGTGGACCACCAGAACCCGCCGCGGGCCGGCTATCAGATCCGCTTCCACTACGACCCTCCACCGCCGCCACCGCCCGTGGAGGAGAAGAAACAGCAGCTGCAGCAACTGGTGATCAACATCAGCGATGCGAAGACCGGTGCCCCGGTGAACGCGACGCTGGCGATCGATGGTATGGAGTTCGACAAGGTGGTCGAGGCCAAGGGAAAGAGCACCTACGAGTACGACATGGCCATGTACCGCAATCTGAAGATCGGGTGCACGAACAAGGGCTACATGTTCACTACGGTGCGGGTGAGGGGTACTACCGATCCCACGATCACGGTGGACATCAAGCTCACCCCCATCAGCGCGGGTGAAAGGGTCGTCCTGGACGACATCCGCTTCGTGGGCAACGAGGACAAGGTGATGCGCCAATCTGAAGCCTCCCTTCTACTCCTCCTGCGCTTCATGCAGGAGAACCCGAAGGTGAGGATCGAGGTGCAGGGTCATGTGAACGGCCCCACCTTCAAGAATAAGAAGGAGTTCATCGACCTGAGCACGGCCCGCGCCAAGACCGTGTATGACTTCCTCCTGGTGAACGACGTGGATCCCGAGCGCATCTCCTACCAAGGCCTGGGCAACAGCCAGATGCTCTATCCGGAACCGAAGAACAAGGAGCAGAGCGAGGCCAACCGCCGCGTGGAAGTGAAGGTGTTGGGCACCTAGCACCCACCTTCCGGCCCGCACATCCACCGTTCGTCATAAGCCCGGGCACCACCCCGTTCATCCCGGTACTTTTGGGATCGTACGCGACACCCGCACGTTCATGCGAACCCTGCTGCTTTCCCTTTTCCTTCCCTTGGTGCAACCGGCCCTGGCCCAAGGGACCTGGACCCTGCAACAATGCCTGGCCCGGGCCGAGGAGCGCAACCTGGCCGTGCTCAACGCCGCCCTGGACGCCCAACTGGCCGGGGAGAATAAGGACCGCACCTATTGGGACCTCCTGCCTGACCTCAACGGGGTGGCCACCCACGGTTACAACTACGGCCGTGTGATCGATCGCTTCACCAACACCTTCGCGACCGATCGGGTACGGACCAACAATTTCTACCTCAGCAGCCAGCTCGATCTGTTCCGCGGATTGAGCAAGCAGAACAGCATCAAACAGGCCCGGTTCGATGCCGATGCCGCCATGAAAGGCTTGGAGGCCGCCCGGAACGACGTGCGCGTGAGCGTGGTGCAGGCCTTCCTGAACGTATTGGGCCTGCGGGAGCGCATCGCTGCAGCGGAAGCACAGGCGGCCAACACACGCGCGCAGATCGAACGGGTGCGTGCACTGGTCGAGGGTGGTCGGGTGGCGCGTGCCGAACAACTCACCCTGGAAGCCCAACTGGCCCAGGAGGAGTTCAACGTCACTGATGTGCGCAACCAGCACGACCAGCAGATGCTCGTCCTCGGCCGAACGATGCAGCTGGAAGCGACCGAAATGATGGCCTTTGACATCGTGGCACCCGCGATCAGTGATCTCGAAGTGGTGGCGCCGACCGCGTCGGAGCATCAAGTGCTGGAGAATGTCCTGCGTACACACCCGGCCTACGCACAGGCGGAACTACAGGTCCGCAGCGCTGAGAAGTCGGTCGCCATCACTCAAGCGGGACGACTGCCTTCGCTTTCCCTGAGCGGCTCCCTCGGCACCGGATACAGCGGCCGCGATATCCGCACGGTGGGTGACCCGGTGATCGGTGACCCGGTGATCATCGGCGCCACGGCGGGTGGGGAGGTGGTCTACGCCCCGAACATCTCCTACAACACGGAGCTCACCCCCTTCAGCACCCAGCTGGACCAGAACCTGAACCAGAGCATCGGGTTCACGCTCAACATCCCCATCTTCAACAACATGCGCAACCACTATGCGGTGCAGCAGGCGCGTGTGCAGCAGGAGAAGACCAGGAACGGCATGACCAGTTTGCGCAATGACCTGCAGCGCAACGTACTGGATGCGCTGGTGCAGCAACGATCCGCGCACCGCCAATTCCTGGCCGCTTCAAAGGCCGTGGAAAGCGGTACCGTGGCCTTGGAGTTCGCGCAGGAACGCTACGACCAAGGGGTGATCACGGTGATCGAGCTGAACACCGCGAAGACCAACCTGAACAACTCGACCGCGAACCTGATCAACGCCAAGTACCAGTACCTGATGGCCAGCAAGTACCTGGACATCCTGCAGGGGATCCCGGTGAGCTTGTGACGGGACTGGTGGCGATCTTCGCGCCGTGCCGCTCATCCTTTGTATCGAGACCGCGACCAAACTGTGCTCCGTTACCCTGGGGCGTGATGGTCATATCCTCGCCCATCGCGACCTGGAGAGCGAGAAGCATGTCCACGCCGAAAAGGTGAACGTTTTCATCGAGGAGGTGATGCGTGAAGCAGGCCTTGCATTGAAGGAACTGGACGCTGTTGCGGTCGGCATCGGCCCGGGTTCATACACGGGACTCCGCATCGGAACGAGCGCCGCAAAGGGCTTGTGCTATGCCTTGAACATCCCCATCATCGGGATCGGCACCTTGGACACGCTCGTGGCTTCTGCGGAACGATCCGGAGCAGAGCTCAGCGGGCACCTCTGGCCCATGGTCGATGCGCGTCGAATGGAGGTGTTCACCAGACGTGTTTCCGCCGATGGTGATCAACACATGACAGCCACTCCTGTCGTGCTCGATGCTGAATGGATCGCGGTGCACACCCCTGCTACGGTATTCGGTGATGGCGCCGACAAAGCCGTGGCATTGTGGGGGAACGCGCCTGGCATGGTGCATGTACCCGGGATCAGGCCGATAGCGGCTGCGATGATCCCCCTTGCTGAGAAGCGGTTCAAGGCAGGTGACTTCGATGACCTTGCTTACCTGGTCCCCGACTACGGCAAGGCCGCCAATGTCACCCAGCCACGCAAGCGCCCGACCGCATGATCATCGGGCTTCAGGACTTTCGGCTCCGCACTCCCTTCTTCGAAAGGTCGGAGTCGAGCCACGCAGTGTAAACCTCCTCCAGTTCGGCGTACCAATCGGCGCCATACTGCCGGGTGAGCGCATCCTTCAGGAAACGGAACACCGGAACGTCAAGCTTCGCGCCACAGGTACAGGCCGGCTTGCAGATGGGCCACTTGTGGTAGTTCAATCCGTCGTGCTCGGCGAGCTTCACCACGCGTATCGGGTACAGGTGGCAGCTGATGGGCTTGCGGAAGTCGACCGCGCCATCCTTCCAGGCCTTCTCGATGCCGCAGAGCGCAATGCCGTTCTCGAAGATGGTGAAGGCGCACTCGCCGCGGCCTTCGACCAAGGTGGTCACCAGATCACCGTCGTCGTCCACCTCGCTCACACCATGTTCTTCGATCACGCGCTGTCCCTTTTCCGGGATGTACGGCTTGATCTTCGGCCAGAGCTTCTTCAGCTTCTCAGCCTCCTCCTTCTCCAACGGGGCGCCGCTCTCGCCCGCCACGCAGCAGGCGCCCTTGCAGGCGTTGAGGTCGCAGACGAAGCGTTTCTCGAAGAGGTCCTCGCTGAGGAGCGTGCCACGGTGTTCGATCACGCCGCGAATCTAGTCGCATACCGGCTCGTGATGGTCCTTCTCGCATCTTTGCACCCGCGACGCTGAAGGTTTCCAGAGCGCTCGCCCATCATCATGAGCACCAACGAGGATAAACTCAAGACCTTGATCGGCCATGCCAAGGAGTATGGTTACGTGTTCCCCAGCAGCGAGATCTACGATGGCCTGAGCGCCACCTACGATTACGGTCCGTATGGGGTCGAGCTGAAGAACAACATCCGCCGCTACTGGTGGGAGGCCATGACCAAGCTCCACGAGAACATCGTGGGGATCGATGCGGCCATCTTCATGCACCCCACCACCTGGAAGGCCAGCGGTCACGTGGATGCGTTCAACGATCCGCTGATCGACAATAAGGATAGTAAGAAGCGCTACCGCGCCGACGTGCTACTCGAAGAGCACATGGCCAAGTACGCCGACAAGATCGAGAAGGAAGTGGAGAAGGGGCGGAAGAAATTCGGCGATGCCTTCGATGAGGCGCAGTTCCGCGCCACCAACCCGAACGTGAAGCGCAGCCAGGAGCGCATCGATGCGGTGGAAGGCCGCATGAAGGCCGCCCTGGAAGCGAACGACCTGGTGGGTCTTCGCCAGCTGATCATCGACGAGGAGATCAAGTGCCCCGTGAGCGGCACGGGCAACTGGACGGATGTGCGCCAGTTCAACCTGATGTTCGCCACCGAGCTCGGCAGTGTGAGCGGCGAGAGCAGCACGATCTACCTGCGGCCCGAGACCGCCCAGGGCATCTTCGTGAACTTCCTGAACGTGCAGAAGAGCGCGCGCATGAAGCTGCCCTTCGGCATCGCGCAGACCGGGAAAGCCTTCCGCAACGAGATCGTGGCCCGGCAGTTCATCTTCCGCATGCGCGAGTTCGAGCAGATGGAGATGCAGTTCTTCATCAAGCCCGGCACGCAACAGGAATGGTACGAGTACTGGAAGGAGAAGCGCATGGCCTGGCACCGCGCGTTAGGGCTGCCCGCCGAGAACTACCGCTATCACGACCACATCAAGCTGGCGCACTACGCCGATGCGGCCTGCGACATCGAGTTCAAGTTCCCCATGGGCTTCAAGGAACTGGAGGGCATCCACAGCCGCACCGACTTCGACCTCGGCAACCATGAGAAGTTCAGCGGCAAGAAGCTGCGCTACTTCGATACCGAGACCAACGAGAGCTACGTGCCCTACGTGCTGGAGACGTCGATCGGCCTGGATCGCATGTTCCTCGCGATCCTGAGCGCAGCTTACACAGCAGAGCCTCTGGAGACCGGCGAAACGCGTGAGGTGCTGCGCATCCCTGCACCGCTGGCTCCTGTGAAAGTCGCCGTGCTGCCGCTGATCAAGAAGGACGGCCTGCCCGAGAAGGCCCGTGCGATCATCCACGGACTGAAGCTCTCGCACAATTGCCAGTATGACGACAAGGACAGCATCGGCAAGCGCTACCGCAGGCAGGACGCCATCGGCACACCGTATTGCATCACCGTGGACCACGATACGCTGAACGACGATGCAGTGACCATCCGCGAGCGCGACAGCATGCAGCAGGAGCGCGTGAAGATCGATGAGGTGGAGCGGATCGTGGGTGAGAAGGTGGATATGAAGGAGTTGTTGGGGCGGTTGTAGCCGGTCGGGTAACTTTCTCCGAAGCCTTCCGTCCCACAACGACTCCATCCCATCCTGGTCCATGCGCATTGTCGTGTTCCCCTTGGCCATACTGGCTTTCGGCCTGTGCGCCCAGCAACCCATTTCGGCTGCCATCGATCTCCGCGACCAGACCAACGACCGGCTGGAGGTGGAACTTATCGTGCCTACCCTCTCGACCAACGGTCCACTGGTATTCGCGCTTCCTCGCATCGTTCCGGGCATCTATGGCATCATGGACCATGGGAGGTTGGTGGGCGATGTAGAGGCGTACAACGTCGTCGGGGAACCCTTGCCCGTGCAACGACTGGAATTGGGTCGGTGGGGAATTCCACAACCCGATGGCCTGCACCGGATCACCTATTCCGTGGACGACGGTTGGGAGGAATTCGACATCCGTTCCCTCATGGGCAACTACCGCTCAACGGAGGGAACGCTGGATCCCGATGCGACCGTGATGAACCACAACACGGTGATCGGCTATCTCGAAGGTTTCGAGGACATCCCCTACACCGTGGAACTGAAGAAGCCAGCGACGCATTACGCGGCCACGAGCCTGCCGCGGTCCGAGGAAACACCTGAAGCGATCACCTTCCAGGCAATGAGCTACCGCCATCTCGTGGATAACCCCATGCTGATCGCTCCGCCTGACACCGCTCACATCCACCTGCCGGATATCGATGTGCTCGTGGCCTGTCACAGCACATCCGGTGTATCCGTTGCACGGACCATTGCGAACCGGATCGGACCCTTGCTGGCCGACCAGCGGGCGTACCTGGGTGGCACCCTGCCCGTCAAGGATTACACCTTCCTCATCTACCACAACCCGAGCCAGGTGGAAGGAAGCAGTATGGCCGATGGTTTGGAGCATGCCTCTTCGACCTTGGTCCTCCTCTGCATGCCGCTCGACCCAGCCACCATCGCGTGGAGCGTGAACGGCATTGCCAGCCACGAGTTCTTCCACACCATCCTGCCTTTGAGCGTGCACAGTGAGGAGATTGAACACTACGACTTCAACGCACCACGCATGAGCCGCCACCTCTGGCTCTACGAGGGCATGACCGAGTACTTCGCCATCCACATGCCGGTGAAACAAGGGCGGCAGTCAGTGGAAGAGTTCCTGGGCGTCCTGCGTGAGAAGATCCGGATGATGCAGCAGTTCACAGATGACATTACGCTCACCACCTTGAGCCAACAGGCCATGGAGCGGCAGGACCAGTACTATAACTTCTACCTGAAGGGCACGCTCTTCTGTATGGGGCTGGACATCGCTCTGCGCGAACGCTCCAGGGGGAAGTACGGCGTGGTGCGACTTGTCCAGGACCTGCAGCGGGAATATGGACCCGGAAAACCCTTCAAGGACGAGGAGTTGTTCGCCGCGATCGAACGTTTGACAGGACCGGACATCGGCGCGTTCCTTCAACGGTATCTCAACGAGCCGGGCGCATTGCCGCTGGAGGATTGGTTGGCCAGGGTGGGGATCGCGGTGGACGAACAGGGTTCTCCTTTTCGCATGAACGATCCGACCAAGGAGCAACGGCAGCTGCGGACATGGTGGCTTGGGCGATGAGAGGGACGGTCCGATCCGGTTATCTTCGCAGCCCCAACACCCACCCAGGTGGCGGAATCGGTAGACGCGCTGGTCTCAAACACCAGTGATGAAAGTCGTGCGGGTTCGAGTCCCGCCCTGGGTACCCCTACGGCCGCACCTTGCGGCCGTAGTACTTTCACGCCCCGATGTCCACCGCTCAGGACGCCATCGTTCACGCTGAACCGGCCAAACAGGAACGCTACGACCGCGCCTACATGCGGATGGCGCTCGAATGGGCCAAGCTGAGCCATTGCACCCGGAAGAAGGTCGGCGCCTTGATCGTCAAGGAGGGGATGATCATCAGCGATGGCTACAACGGCACCCCCACCGGCTTCCCGAACGATTGTGAGGACCCCAACGGACTCACCCATTGGTATGTGCTGCACGCCGAGGCCAACGCGATCCTGAAAGTGGCCCGAAGCACGAATAACGCACGCGGCGCCACCCTGTACCTGACCCATTCGCCGTGCAAGGAGTGCAGCAAACTCGTGTTGCAATCCGGCATCCAACGCTTGGTATACCTGGATGCGTACAAGGACACGGATGGCCTTAAACTGCTGGTGGAAGGAGGCTTGTTCGTGACGAAACTGGAAGCCGAACAGGATGTTTGAACCGCGTCGCCGCCCTTCGCCCTTCTATCCGTTGCTCGTAGCCTTGAGCCTCGTCGCGGGCCTCTTCATCGGCCGCGATATGGCCGGTGATGTCACCGGACCACTCACGGTCTTCAACCTGCGGAAGCCGACCGCCTCGGACAAGATCGGGCAGGTGGTCGATCTCATCGATGCCCAGTACGTGGACTCTGTGGCCAAGGACCAACTGGTGGATGAGGTGCTCCAGGACCTCCTCCAGCGTCTTGACCCGCACAGTTACTACATCAGCGCCGCCGAGCTCCGCGCTGCGCAGGAGCCGTTGGAAGGTAGCTTCGAGGGCATCGGTGTGGAGTTCTCGATCCAACATGATACGGTGATGGTGATCTCACCGGTGGAAGGCGGACCGAGCGCGGCTGTCGGCATCCAGGCGGGGGATCGCATCATCTCGGCCAACGGGGAGAAACTCGCCGGCATCGGCATCACGAACGACCAGGTGATGACACACCTGCGCGGCCCGAAAGGCAGCAACGTGGTGGTCGGGATCGTCCGCTCGGGCATGGCCGAACCATTCGATGTGACCATCGAGCGCGGGAAGATCCCCATCCACAGTGTTGCGGCTTCCTTGCTTGATGATGATGGCACAGGTTACATCAAACTCGTCCGGTTCGCGAAGAACACCCATGAGGAGTTCGTGCTTGCTGCGGATGCCCTGAAGGCCCAAGGCATGAAGCGCTTGGTCCTTGATCTGCGCGGCAATGGCGGAGGCTACCTCAATGCGGCCATCGATATGGCGGATGAATTCCTAGCGAACGGTCGAGCGATCGTGTACACGGAAGGACGGCACTCCCCACGACAAGGCGCGGACGCCACGCGGAGCGGTGGATATGAGGAGATGCCTCTGGCCGTTCTCATTGACGAGGGTTCCGCCAGTGCGAGCGAGATCGTGGCCGGGGCGGTACAGGACAATGACCGGGGCCTGTTGGTTGGTCGCCGCACCTTCGGAAAAGGCCTGGTGCAGGAACATATCCCTCTACCCGATAGCAGCGCCGTGCGGATCACGACAGCACGCTATTACACACCGAGCGGTCGGTCCATCCAACGACCTTACGGCGAAGGCATCGATTACATGGACGACTTCGAACTGCGCGCCAGCCATGGTGAGCTGCTCAACGCGGACAGCATCCCCACGGACAGCACGAAGACCTTCCTTACCGTCAACGGTCGCGCGGTATATGGCGGCGGTGGCGTGGTGCCCGATGTCTTCATCCCGACCGATACCGCCGGAACGTCGGCATACCTCACTGACCTGTTCTTCAGCGGCACACTGAACCAGTTCTCCTTCAATGTGGCTGATCGGGAGCGGGCCAAACTCAGGGCGCGGTATCCCGACTGCGATGCGTTCGCGCGGAAGTACACGGTCCCATCGGCGCTTCTGGACGAGTTCCAACGTTTCGCGGCGGGCAAGGGGATCACGCCTCGGCCCGGCGAGGCCGCTCGCTCGGCAGCTCAGATAACCATGCGGATCAAAGCCGGCATCGCGCGCAACGTATGGGGCGATGATGGCTACTACCGGATCCTCCTGGAGGAGGACCGCGCGTATCAGCGCGCCCGCAGGGAGCTTGCAGAACACCCGCTCCCTACCATCGCCCACTAGGCAACCCAGAAAAAGGAAAGGGACCCCGAAGGGCCCCTTTCTCGGTATCGAAAGTGGTGGCTTAGTGGCCAGCAGCCTCCTGGGCAGCGTCAACGGCCGTCTCAACGGCGGCAGCGGCGGTGTCCATGGCAGCTTCGGTAGCAGCAGCAGCTTCAGCAGCAGCAGCCTCAGCTTCAGCGGCGGCTTTGTCCATCGCCTCTTGAGCGGCGTTGGCGGTCTCATCGACCTTGTTCTCCATGTTCTCCTGCGTGCTGCTTCCGCATGCGACGAAGAAGGCTGCCATCGTGGCGAGCAGTGCGAACTTCTTGATCATTTCCCTGTTGGTTGTTGGTGAAAGTGGCCGCAAAAGTAATGGGAAGCTTGATCCCCGCAAGTCCTTGGCCCTCTCGGACCTTATCTTCGGCCTGAACATTCGACAGAAACCCATCAGAAACCGACCAAAATGGCTTTCACCCTACCTGACCTACCTTATGCTACAGAAGCCCTGGAACCCCATATCGACGCAGAGACCATGCGGATCCACCATGGCAAGCATCACGCCGCCTATGTGAACAACCTCAACAAGGCCCTGGAGGGCTCGCCCGACGCAGGCAAGTCGTTGGAGGACCTGATGAAGGGAATGGACATGAACAACGCCGCCGTACGCAACAATGGCGGCGGTCACTACAACCACAGCCTGTTCTGGACGGTCATGGCCCCGCAGGCCGGCGGTACGCCGAACGGCGATCTGGCTGCCGCGATCGATGCGGCCTTCGGCTCGTTCGATGCCTTCAAGGAGAAGTTCGCTGCGGCCGGCGCCACGCGTTTCGGCAGTGGCTGGGCCTGGCTCTGCGTGCACCAGGGCGGCAAGCTCGAGGTGTGCAGCACCCCCAACCAGGACAACCCGCTTATGCCGAACACCGGCTGCGGGGGCACCCCGATCCTGGGCCTGGACGTATGGGAGCACGCCTACTACCTGCACTACCAGAACCGCCGGCCCGACTACATCGCGGCCTTCTGGAACGTGGTGAACTGGCCCGAGGTGGCCCGTCGCTACGCCGCTGGGAAGTGATGCGACGACCCCTTGGAACGGGTACCAGCGGCCGCTGGTACCCGTTCTACTTTTGTGCCATGCGGCACCGAACAGGTCTCACACGCCTGCTGCTCCTCTTGATGTGGTGCCTATGGGGATCCGTGGCGCGGGCTGGCGGACCGTTCCGGCCATTGACCCAGGTGCCATTGGTCGACTCGGTGGAGGTCCTGGTGGAGGATCAACGCCTGGTGGGAAGCGCTCTGGCCCTCTTCCTCGGGCCGTTCGGCGCGCATCGCATCTACCTCGGCACCACACCACGGGTGGCCATCATCTACGGCCTCACCTTCGGCGGCTTCGGCGTCCTGCCGCTCATCGACCTGGGCCACCTGCTGTTCAGCAAGAACCTTGAGCAATACCGGAACTCGGACAAGCTGATCATGTGGGGCAAGCCCCGGGAGCAGCTCACTCCACGGTGACGCTCTTGGCCAGGTTGCGGGGTTGGTCCACGTTGCAGCCGCGCATGACCGCGATGTGGTAACTGATCAACTGCAGGGGCACCACACTGAGCAGTGGCACCAGCGGATCGGCGGTCTCCGGGATCTCGATCACGTGATCGGCCAGGTCCTTCACCATGGTGTCGCCCTCCGTCACGATGGCGATGATCTTGCCCTTCCGGGCCTTCACCTCCTGGATGTTGCTCACGACCTTCTCGTAGCTCGCCCCCTTGGTGGCGATCACGAACACCGGCATCGCCTCATCGATCAGCGCGATGGGGCCGTGCTTCATCTCGGCGGCCGGGTACCCCTCCGCATGGATGTAGCTGATCTCCTTCAATTTGAGCGCTCCTTCCAATGCAACAGGGAAGGTGTATCCGCGACCCAGGTAGAGCGCGTTGCTCGCATCCTTGTAGATGTCCGCGATGTACTTGATCTGCGCCTCCTTCTGGAGCACCTTCTGCACCTTGTCCGGGATGGCGTCCAGCTCATTCAACAAGCGGTAGAAATTGCCGCCACTGAGGGTGCCTCGTTTCTGCCCGATCATCAGCGCCATCAGCGTGAGCACGGTGACCTGAGCGGTGAAGGCCTTGGTGCTGGCCACACCGATCTCCGGCCCTGCGTGCGTGTATGAACCCGCGTGGGTCACCCGGGCGATGCTGCTGCCCACCACATTGCAGATGCCGATGATCATGGCACCACGTCCCTTCGCCAGTTCAATGGCAGCCAGGGTATCGGCCGTCTCCCCGCTCTGACTGATGGCGATGACGATGTCGTCCTCGTTGACGATCGGGTTGCGGTAACGGAACTCACTGGCGTACTCCACCTCCACCGGGATCCGGGCGAACTCCTCGAAGAGGTACTCGCCCACCATGCCCGCGTGCCAGCTCGTTCCGCAGCCCAGGATCAGGATGCGCTTCGCATTGACGAACTTCTGCTCGTAATCCTTGATGCCGCCGAGCACCACCTCCCCCTTGCCCAGGTTCAGGCGGCCGCGCATGCTGTCCCGGATGCTCCGCGACTGCTCGTGGATCTCCTTCAACATGAAATGGTCGTAGCCACCCTTCTCCAAGGCCTCCAGCTGCATCTCGAGCTCCTGGATGAAGGGGGTCTTCACCTGGTTCTTGATGTTGCGGATCTTCAGGCCCTTGGTCCGGTCGATCACGGCGATCTCCCCATCCTCGAGGTAGACCACGTTCTTGGTATGCTCCACGATCGGCGTGGCGTCACTGGCGCAGAAGAACTCACCCTCACCGATACCGATCACAAGCGGCGAGCTCTTGCGTGCCGCCACCATCACCTCCGGGTCCTTGCGGTCGATGACCACGATCGCATAGGCGCCGACAACGTTGGAAAGGGCCAGACGAACGGCCTCCGCCAGATCCACGTTCTCGCTCCGCTGGATGTCATCGATCAGGTGCACGAGCACCTCCGTGTCCGTATCGCTCCGGAAAACATGGCCCCGATGAACCAGCTCCTCCTTGATAGGCGCGTAGTTCTCGATGATGCCGTTGTGGATGAGGGCCAGATCGCCGCTGGTGCCCTGGTGCGGGTGGGCGTTCACATCGTTCGGCGGACCATGGGTGGCCCAACGCGTGTGGCCGATCCCGACGGTGCCCACCGTGGACCGACCATTGATATGCGACTCCAGGTCGCTCACCTTCCCCTGGCACTTGTAGATGGTCAGGGCATCACCTTCGAGCAAGGCCACGCCCGCACTGTCATAGCCACGGTATTCCAGGCGACGCAGTCCGTTGATCAGGATCGGATAGGCTTGCTTCTCTCCCAGGTAGGCGACGATCCCGCACATGTCCGTTCAGTATGTGGTAAATGTAAGGAGCAGGCGCATGGGGGTGTCCGGATGCTCCGGTCCACATAGGATCGCCCTGTTCGCGCTCACACCGGCACTGCTCGCCACGAGCACGAGCCCGTCGTTCGGAAGGGTTCCGTTCATGACCTGAGAGGCGTACCGGGTGATGTTGAAACGGTAGGTCCGTTCGTTCGCATCGTAGGTTCCGCCGATACCGGTGACGCCGTTCAACTGGTCCGCCAGAAAAACATCACTTCCATCCTCCTTGCGGAACAAGAGCAGCGTGCCGGGCGGGGTATGGAACGGATGGAAGCTCCCGCGCACCGGCACCACCAACTCGGCCTTGGACAGCACCTTGCCGGGTTCCAGGCGTTCCAGCAGATCCGGGAAACGCAAGGCTGCCCGGTAGCCCCCAAGGGTCTGGAGGTAAAGCGCCTCGCTCGGTGCCTCCTGATCGATCAGCGCATCGGAAAGCCCAGTGGTCACGGCTTGGAAGCGGTCACGTTCCACCGAGGTGTACCGCACACCGCTGGCGCTCATGATCAGGTCCAGACTCCGGAGCAGTTCGGGTTGGTTGTTCGCGTCGTGGTAATACACCGTCACCTTCGAGCTGTTACCCGTGGTGTTGAAGTAGAGGATGCCTCCCTGGTTGGGTGCCTGCGGACCGTTCTCCACGGAGACCTTGATCCCCTTGAAGAATTCCAGGAACGAAGGGTTGTCCACGAGGGCGGATGTTCCGAACGCGTTCAGGAACCGATCGGCGAGATCCAGCCGCAGCGGGATCCGCACCTGAGGAACCACCGTGTCGTTGGCAAGGATCACATTACCGGTCGGATCCGGCGTGATCTCCCCTCGATGCAAGGCGACAAGATCATCGGCGAACACCTCCGGCCGGTCATTCGAGTGATAGACCGTATCGACCGAGAGGGACGCACTGAGTTCCTGCACCACGAAACGCTGGCGGCTGAGGTCACCATAATGGGTTGCCGATGGTTCGAACGCAAGTGCCAGAACGATGCTGTCCGCGACAAGGCCGCTATTGTCCTGTCCTTGACCGATGTTGTTCGCTGTGAGCCGGAGCTGGGCGATCAAACTGGCCTTCAACGCACCGAAGTCCGGGTCCACGTACGAGCCTACCAGGTTCCGCGAGAGTCCACTGGTCTGCACCGCGCTGTCCTGAAAGGTGAACGCATGCATCGCGGCGGTATCGGCGGCAAGACCGAGGGGTTGGCCGGGCAACAGTTCAAGACCGAGATCATCATCGGGCTTGCGGCAGCCATGAAGGACGGCGATGCCGAGGCACGCCAGCAGCAACCTGGATGACAGGCCTGCGGGCCGGTGCGGAAAAGGCGCGGTCACCGGATCAAACGAGGGCTTCCTCCAGGATGGTCTGGTAGAACTCGGCGTGGGCCTTGACCGGATCCCCGTCGGCCACGAAAGGCATCACCGGCTTGTCGTACGCCTTCACGGCAGTCTCCAGGCCCTTGCTCAGCTTCGCCGTGGAGCGGACCACGGCATCGGAGAGACCCATGGCGAACTTCACCAGTTCATCCGTGTTCGGCTTGGCCAGCCCCTTGAACAACTCCTTGTCAAAGCCTTCCATCACCAACTTCTTGGCGAGGTCCTTATCCAAAGCCTCCGACTTCTGATCGTGCACGCTGAAGACGAGCTTCGTGTTCTCGAAGTGGGGGTCATCGGCGAAATGGTGGCGCACATACAATGGCACGAAAGCCGTCATCCAGCCATGGCAATGGATGATGTCCGGCACCCAGCCGAGCTTGCGCACGGTCTCCAGGACCCCACGGCCGAAGAAGAGAGCGCGTTCATCGTTGTCCGGAAAGAAACACCCTTCCGCATCGTGTGTATCGGCTTTGCGGCGGAAATACTCCTCGTTATCGATGAAGTAGACCTGCATGCGTGCGCTCGGCACACTGGCCACCTTGATCAGAAGGGCATGGTCGGTGTCATTGATGATCAGGTTCATGCCGCTCAGGCGGATGACCTCGTGCAACTGATGGCGGCGCTCATTGATGCACCCGAACTTGGGCATGAACACCCGGATCTCGTTGCCGAGGTCCAGGATGCCCTGGGGCAGATGCCGCGCGACCTTCGCCATTTCCTCAGGGCCGTCCATGAAGGGTTGAATGGACTGGGAGATGGTGAGGATCTTCGCGTTCTTCAAACTCATGGTCGATCGGGGAATTGCGGGTACAAAAATATAGACTTTTCAGCGGAACTTCAACCTTGAAGCCTAGCTTCGCCCCACTCCCACCCTCACGGAAACCGCGTCCTACTTGGATTTCCTAGAACTTCCCCCGGCCATGGCCGAGTGGTCCGCCCGGGCGCGTCGCGAGGGCCGGTCCGTTGGTTTCGTGCCCACCATGGGCGCTCTGCACGAGGGCCACTTGGACCTGATCGCAAGAGCGCGCAAGGATCACGCGAAAGTGGTTTGCAGCATCTTCGTCAATCCGCTGCAATTCAACAACTTGGAGGACCTGGAGCGGTACCCCCGGCAGCTTGAGCAGGACAGTAAGCTGCTAGATGAAGCTGGTTGCGATGCCCTCTTCGCTCCCCAGGTCGAAACGCTGTTCGCTGATCTTCAGCCACATACGTACGACCTGGGCCGCTTGGATGGCCATTGGGAAGGTCCTTCCAGGCCCGGTCATTTCCAAGGTGTGGTGAACGTGGTCGAGCGGTTGTTCCATTTCGTTCGCCCGGACGAGGCCTTCTTCGGGGAGAAGGATCGTCAACAGCTCACCCTCCTGCGGCACATCGCCAGGCAGGAGCACTGGCCGGAACGGATCGTCGGTTGCCCGACCGTGCGTGCCGTGGATGGACTGGCCCTGAGCTCTCGGAACGCCAGGCTTTCCCCTGCTGAGCGCCAAAAGGCGACCGTCCTGTTCAAGGCACTGACCGTTGCTGGAGCCATGGCCTTCCGCCACACGGTACAGGAGGTCGAAGAAGCGGTGAGGGAGACCGTGGCCAACGAACCTGGGGTGCAGCTGGATTATTTCGGCATTGCGGACCACGACACCCTGGAGCCCCTGATGGATTGGGGTGATCGCGACCTGACTGTGGCGTTGATCGCTGCGCAGGTGGGACCCGTGCGGTTGATCGACAACCTCACCCTGTGGCGCTGAGCTGCCGGTTGCCACTGGTACCTTCGCCGCTCGTTTCCAGCCATGACCATCGAAGTCGTCCGCACCAAGATCCATCGCGTACGGGTCACCGAGGCGAACCTGGATTATATCGGCAGCATCACCATCGACGGGGACCTCATCGATGCGGTCGGGTTGGTGGAGGGAGAGAAGGTGCAGGTGCTGAACGTGAACAACGGCGAACGGTTGGAGACATACGTGATCTGGGGTGAACGAGGCAGCGGCGTGATCTGCATGAACGGTCCGGCCGCGCACAAGGTGCAGGTGGGCCATATCGTGATCATCGTGTCCTATGCTCAGATGGGTCTGGAGGAGGCGCGTGGCTTCCGACCCAGCATCATCTTCCCGGACGAAACAACGAACCGGCTCAGGCCATGAAGAAGCTGCTCTTCAATACATTGAAGATCGTGGTGCCCATCGCCCTGGGGGTCTGGCTCGTCTATTACTCCTATGCCCAACTTGACGGGAAGCAGCGCGTTGAGCTCTTCGATGCGTTCCGACAGGCGGACCTGCGCTGGCTGGCAGCCGTGCTGGTGCTGGGATGGCTGAGCCATGTGAGCCGCGCCTGGCGGTGGCGCTACCTGCTGGAGCCGCTTGGTCATCGCGTCCGGTTCTGGAGCAGCTACCACGCAGTGATGGCCGGTTATTTCATGAACATGCTGCTGCCGCGAGCCGGTGAGGCAAGCCGTGCGGTCACCCTCTACCGACTGGAGCATGTGCCTTTCGAGCGTGGCTTCGGCAGCATCCTGGCCGAACGCGCCGTGGACATGGTGATGCTGCTCGGCATCACCGGGATGACCCTCCTGTTGCAACTGGACAAGCTGGACATGTTCCAGGACCGCATCCTTGCCTTCAGGGCCGGACAAGCCACGGACCTTGCTGCGCCCGACGGCATCAACTGGGGCCCTTGGATCGGTGGAGCGCTCGTGCTTGCTGCGATCGGTGCGGCCTATATCGTCTGGTCCCGTCCTGCACTGCGTGCCCGCGCGATGGATGGCGTACGAGGCTTCATCGCCGGTGTGGGCTCCGTATTCCGCACCAAGGACAAGGGCGCCTTCCTGCTGCACACCTTCCTGATCTGGGGTCTCTATGTGGCCATGTTCCTGCTGGGCTTCCAAGCATTGCCGTCCACCAGCGACGTCCCTCTGGCTGGCTTGCTGGCAGGCTTCATCGCCGGCTCGGTGGGCATCATCCTCGTGCAGGGAGGGATCGGCGTGTTCCCGGCCTTCGTTGCCTTGATCGTCGGCTTGTACATGGCACCTCCTGATGGCGGTGGGCTCATCCGCCCCGATGCGCTCGCCATCGGATGGCTGCTCTGGTTCGTGCAGACGGCCATGTTGATCGGCCTCGGTGGCCTATCGCTACTTTTGGCCGCTCGCGACCGGAAACCGAACCTACCATGAGCACCGCGACCATCCCCGCCACCACCGACCGCAGGGTCCTGGACCTCGTTCAAGTGCAGCGCGCGGTGAACATCTGGCGCATGAAGGGTGACCGCATCGTGTTCACCAACGGATGTTTCGACATCCTCCACCGCGGCCATGTGGAATACCTGCAAGAAGCCGCTGCCCTCGGAGACCGTTTGATCATCGGTGTGAACAGCGACGACAGCGTGCGCCGCCTCGGCAAGGCCACGGACCGTCCCTACAACGACCAGGACAGCCGCGCCAAGGTGCTGGCAGGGCTCCGGCTGGTGGATGCTGTCGTGATCTTCGACCAGGACACACCGCTCGAACTGATCCAGGCCATCGGCCCCGATGTGCTGGTGAAAGGCGGCGACTGGACCGAGGACAAGATCGTTGGAGCCGATATCGTGAAGGCCCGTGGAGGCGAAGTGCGTTCCTTGAAGCTGGTGGATGGCTTCTCCACGACCGCCTTGGTCGAGAAGATCCGCCATGGCGGCTAAGGTCCGCTCCCGTTTCGTTTGCCAGAACTGTGGCAGCAGCTACGCGCAGTGGCTGGGACAGTGCACCCAATGCAAGGAATGGAACACGCTCGTCGAAGAGATCGTGGACCGCGTGGAGGAGAAACGCGGTGCGCCGGCCAGCGTGAAGAGCCGTAATCCCAAGCCGATCGCCATCAGTGAGATCCCTGCGCAGGACGGCCCGCGCATCCCGCTGAGCGATGGTGAGCTGTCCCGCGTGCTGGGAGGTGGACTGGTGCCGGGCAGCATGGTGTTGCTTGGCGGCGAACCGGGCATCGGAAAGAGCACCCTCCTGCTGCAGACCGCACTGCGCAACCCGCACCTGAAGACCTTGTACGTGAGCGGTGAGGAAAGCGAGCACCAGGTGAAGATGCGCGCAGAGCGGTTGGAAGCAACGCGCCCGAACGGACGGACGAACGAAGGCAACGGCTGCTTCGTGCTTACGGAAACGAACACGCAGAACATCTTCAAGCACATCGAAGCGCTGCAGCCCGGTCTCGTCGTGATCGATAGCGTGCAGACGCTGCACACCGCCGTGCTTGACGCAAGTCCCGGTAGCGTGGGTCAGGTACGTGAGTGCACGGCGGAGCTGATGCGCTTCGCGAAGACCACGGGTATCCCGATGGTGTTGATCGGCCACATCACGAAGGATGGCTTCATCGCCGGGCCGAAGGTGTTGGAGCATATGGTGGACTGTGTGCTGCAGTTCGAGGGTGACCGCGACCATGCCTACCGCTTGCTGCGCCCGTTGAAGAACCGGTTCGGCAGCACCAACGAGCTCGGCATCTACGAGATGCAGGGCAGCGGTCTGGCGGAAGTGGAGGATCCGAGCCAGGTGTTGCTTGGACGCCGCGAGGAACGACCAAGCGGTGTGGTGGTGGCCGCCACCATGGAAGGCATGCGACCATTGCTGATCGAAGTGCAAGCGTTGGTGAGCAGCGCGGTGTACGGTACACCACAGCGCAGTTCCACCGGCTTCGACCTGCGCCGCTTGAACATGCTGCTGGCGGTGATGGAGAAGCGCTGTGGATTCCGGCTCGGCCAGAAGGATGTGTTCCTGAACCTGGCCGGGGGGTTCCGGGTGGAAGAACCAGCGATCGACCTGGCCGTGGTGTGCGCGGTGCTCAGCAGCAATGCCGACATCGCCGTGCCGATGGACGCGTGTTTCGCCGGCGAGGTGGGCCTGACCGGTGAGATCCGTCCTGTCACCCGGACCGAACAACGCATCGCCGAAGCGGCCAAGCTCGGCTTCGCGCGGATCTTCGTTCCCAAGGGTACCAAGGGCATCGCTCCGGTGAAAGGCATCCAAGTGGTGCAGGTGGGCCAGGTGAACGAAGTGCTCGGCCACCTCTTCGGCTGATCAGCGCCGGCGCAGGATCCCCTCGGCCGCCCACCGTCCCGTGCTGAACGCGCCTTGCAACAGGAAGCCGCCGGTCGGTGCGTCCCAATCGAGCATTTCACCCGCAACGAAAATATTGGGATGGCGCTTGAGCGAGAGGTCGTCATTCACCTCGTCCAGTGCGATACCGCCCACCGTACTGATCGCCTCATCGATCGGTCGCAATGCATGTACAGGTACACGGACCTGCTTCACATCCTCGGCCAGGTGTCGACCGTCCAGATACCGTTCCTTGGCTGTGAATGCTTTCAACAAGGCAAGGGATGGACGGTCCAGGTGCAACGTGGCGGTCCGCTCTTTCCAACTCGCATCGCGCAACTTCTCGTTGATCCTATCCGTGGTCAGGTCGGGCTTCAGGTCGACGTGAAGTTCCGCCTTCCCCAGGCTGTTCAGCTGCGCGCGCACCTCAGGAACCAACGGATAGATGGCGTTGCCTTCCAAGCCGTGTTCCGTAATGGTCAACTCGCCGCGGACAACCTTGTCGCCGCATCCCACCGCGATGTTCTTCAACGGCTTGCCGATGTGTGGCCGCAGATCCGCCGGCAGATCCACTTCCACGCCACAATTGCCCGCCTGGAACGGAACTATGCCCACCCCGATCCGCTCGAACTCGGTGAGCCAATCCCCTGTGGA
The DNA here is from genome assembly GCA_029573495.1 of Bacteroidota bacterium. Lineage (GTDB taxonomy): Bacteria > Bacteroidota > Bacteroidia > Flavobacteriales_F > PHOS-HE28 > PHOS-HE28. Next base: position 24,188 of record JAKQEI010000226.1, read on the forward strand.
ACCGGTCCTCGCCCAGGAGGCGCCACCCAGTGCGAAGAGAAAGGCATCCGCATCGACCGATGAACGTTCCTCACCGATCGCGAAGAGCGGGCGTGTACCCACATCGAAGCCGACGAAGCGATGTCCGGTATGGATGACCACACCCTTCGCTCTCACCGCATCGATGATCGCCTTGAGCACCTCGGCCGGTTTGATGCCGCGCTGCGGGAATACCCGGCCGCTGGTACCCACGAAGGTGGGGATGCCCATGAAGCTCAACCAGTCGCGCAGGGCTTCAGGCCCGAAGGCCTCGAGGATCGGTCGCATGCGATCCGCTGGTGTGTACTGCGCGAACAACGCGTCACCGACCTTGCTGTTCGTGATGTTCAGCCCGCCATCACCAGCCACAAGGAACTTACGACCCGGGTTACGTCCTTGCTCATAGAGGTGAACGGCGCTGCGATCCGCGAGGTGATACGCTGCGATCAAACCTGCCGGTCCACCGCCGATGATCGCGACACGGCACCGATCGGTCATGCTCTTCACGGTCCGTATGACTTCCCCAGGCTCCTGAACACCTGTGCCCAGGGCACGCCGCCGGGTTTCTTCCCAAGGCGCACGATCACCAACTCGCGCATCGGGTCAACGTAGATGTACTGCCCCAGGATGCCCTCCGCCATGAAGTCTCCCTCGCGCGAGGGCAACCACCATTGGTATTGGTAGCGCGGTGCGCTTCCGTTGGTGGTATCCACCATGGTGCTCCGTTCCACCCACGCCTCGGGAACGAGCTGCTTCCCGCGCCAGGCGCCCTGGTGCAGGTATAACGATCCGAGCTTCGCGAAGTCGCGCGCTGGGGCGTTCAAACAGCAGAAGGTCTTCTCGATCCCTCCATCCTTCCGATCGATGCTCCAGCTTGACGGATACTCCATGCCCAAGGGAGACCACAGGCGATCTTGCAGGTATTGCGTGATGGTGCGCTGATCGCCCTTCGCCCGCAGCGCACGTTCCAGGATGAGCCCCAGTAACTGGCTGTTGCCGCTCACGTACTCGAATCGCTCACCCGGCTGACGCTTGAGCTTCATATGCTCCATGTATCGGTACAGGCGCCGACCGTAATAGTAGCGCGCTGCCGTGCCGAAGGGGTTCACATAGCTCTCACTGAAATCGAGGCCGCTGGTCATCTGCAGAACATGCTCCAGGGTGACCGCATCGAAGCCGTTCTTCTTCAACTCCGGCACGAAGTCCGTGACGGGTTGCTGCACATCGCCGATGATGCCGTCCGCGATCGCGCAGCCGATCAACATGCTCATCACGCTCTTCGCCATGGAGAAGGAGGTGTGCACGTGCGCTGGATCGTAACCCTTGAAGTAACGCTCGTATTTGATCGTGTCCCGCTGAATGATGAGGAAAGCCACGGTCGCGTGCCGCTCCAGGTAGTCGTCGAACGGCGTCTCCTTCCCCGCTACAGTGATGGTCCTAGGCGCCTTCTCCGGTTCCGATATCGCGTAGGTGTATGGAAGTGCGGATGGCCCCAGTTCACGCGAAGGGAACTTCCTGTGGTCCCGCGTATCGGCGAAATTGTACAGGAAGAAGCGACCGACGGTGCACCCGCCCAACAGGAACATCGCACCGATGAGCCACATGGTCCGTCCGCCCATGCGGACAAGGTAGGACACAGCAAGTTCCTGGATCCGTTCGTTAATTCTTGCCAGATCAAGGGGTCAGGTCATCCATACAATTAGTATGCACGCATACCTTTGCGGCATGAGCAAGGAACAACTCCGCATGATCGAGACAGGATCCGCCACGGTGGAACTGGTCTCCGATGTGCTTGTGGAGGTGCGGTTCAAGCCCGATGTGAAGTTGGATGTGGAGGGGCTGGGTGCGATCGTTGCCGCCAAGCGTGATCTGATCGCCGATCGGGATGTTGATGTGCTGGCCATCCTTCCGCCTGAACTGGACTTCGAACTGAACGTGCTCAATGTGGACCACCAGACCTTGAACGGTGGTTGTGGTGGAGCCAAACGTCTTGCCCTGGCAGCGCAGAGCTCCTTCAATCAACGGATCTCGGACATCTATTACCGCTATCACCCACGGACCCATACGACCCGCATCTTCCTGACCGAGGAGGACGCGCGGAAGTGGCTGGCGACGAAGCTCCCTGAGCCCTCCGCCTCCTGACCGGTCATTCCTTCACGAGCTTGTATAGCTCCTTGAGATCGGGGATCAACACCACCTCGATCCGGCGGTTCTTGGCCTTGTCGTTGGGATCGATCGGAACGTACTCGCCGCGCCCAGCGGCTGTGATCCGCACGGGATCGATGCGGCTCGACTCCTGCATGATGCGCACCACGCTGGTGGCGCGTGCCACGCTGAGGTCCCAATTGTCCTTGAAGGCGCTGCCTGCTGCGATCTTGTCGGTGTCGGTGTGCCCTTCCACCAGGATGCTCAGGTCCTTCTCGTTCTCAATGGCCTTGGCGAGCTTGCCGACCGCCTCGCGTCCCTTGGCATCGACCGCGGCACTCCCGCTAGGGAACAACAGCTTGTTGTCCATGCTCACATAGATCCGACCATTCCGGTGCTCCACGGTCAGTCCTTTGCCCTCGAAACCGGAGAGGGCCTGGCTCACACGGTCCTTGAGGTCCTTCATCGCGGCGTCCTTCGCGTCGATCTCCGCCTGTAAGGCCGCCAAGGCGGCCTGCTTCTCACCCACCCGCTTTGCCAAGGCGTTCACCGAATCCTCCTTGTTCTGGAGATCGAGCCGCATGGCCTCGAGGTCGGTGAGCAACTTGCGGTTCTCGCCGGTGCTCCCCGCAAGCAGCGCGTTATACTTGTTCAACAGCTCGTCGTTGAGCGTGTTGATCTTGTCGTACTGCACGGTCATCTTCCTGAGGGAAGTGCCGAGCACGGTGGTATCCCTTTCCAGTTCGCTCACCCGCTTGGTCTGGTCAGCGAGCCTTGCCGCTTGTTCATCATAGCTCGTCTGGAGGTCCAAGGCCTTCCTGGTCGCGGCATCCGCCTCCTGCTGCAACGCGTTGGAACGCTGCCTCTCCTCCTCGAACTTCCTGGCAGGCACACACGCCACGAAGACAACACTGACAAGGAACGGGATCGCAGGAAGGATGGAACGAGGGTGCATCGGCATGACTGGTACTTCTGACCCCAAAGGTCGCCGTGGGTCACCCGCTCAAGTGGACGAAAGCAACATTATTTTTGAACAAGTCGTTCCAACCGTAGATCATGGATCCTGCCACGAACACGGGACTTCCGAGTGATTGGGCCTATTCGCCCTCGATCGACCTGGAGACCAAACAATACATCCTGCTCGGCTATGCGCAGCGCGTGCAGGCGCGATTCAAGGAGCATAAGCTATACCCCTACCTGGCCGACCTGCGGACCCGGACGGATGAATTGCTCCGACTGCAGCAGGACAAGGAGATGTTCGCACGAAGCATGCATACGACCCTCATCGGTTTCGACCCGGTCACCGGCCGCCCTTTGCGAGAGGATCCCGAACAGCACGAGCCCCTGCATGTGATCGACCAGGTGATCGATTTCGCCGTTCCCAAGTTGAGGCATCTGTTGCAGCGAGGGATCGGGCTGCGTTCCGAACTGGTCCAGCAGGTCAGGTTCACACCGGTGGGCCTGCAACCCTTGCATGCCAGGGAAGGTTGGCTCCTGCTGCAGCTTGGCCGGGAGGCACGTGTATATGCGTATACCATCCCGTTCCTGGTCGAGCAGGATGACGACCACCTCCACCGCAACGTGTTCACCCGGTATGTCACGACCTATACGCTCAGCCTCACCCGGAACTTCGAGCATATCAAGTCGGACCTGATCAACGAACACCCTCACCTCCCCAATCCGGCCACCTTTGCCGTGGAAACGGAAAGCTCCCTTCCCTGCATCGAGACCTTGGTACCGCTCGCGAAGCACATGGTCCGTGCCCATGTCCTGGGCCTGGCCCAAGGTGAGGTGTGAGGATCACTTGTCCGATCGAGCGGACGGGTCGAACCAGGTGGTCCGAAGATCACGCACCTCCATCCCGTTGATCGGCAGGTCGCGCACCCAGGGTTGAAGCAGCCTGACGGAGCGCTCGTGGTACAGTGGCGCGACCACCATGTCCTCCATCAACCTGTGCTCGGCTTCAGCAAGCAGATGCATCCGCTCGGATATCCCAGGTGTCCGCAATGCGCGAGCGAACAGAGAATCGTACGTCGCATTCCGGTATCTCGTGCTGTTCAGATAGGAGGGTTGTGCGGTATCGGTCGGAACGCTCAATCCGTAGAACAAGGCGAGGAAATTCTCCGGGTCGGGATGATCAACGATCCATCCTTCGCGCCAGATGCGTGCCTGGCCCATCTCCACGCGCTTGTAGTGTTGCTCCGCCGGCAGCACGGAGGTGATGACCCGCAGCCCGAGGTTACGGGAGAGCATCTCCTGCACGGCTTCGGCCACCCGGATATATCCGAATCCGTCGCTGTTAACCTGCAGATAGATGCCCGGCATCCCGGATCCGCCCGGGTGCCCCGCCGCCGCCAACAATGCTGAAGCCTTGGCGGGATCATACATCAACGTGGGTACCGAGTCATATGGGTAGTCGGCGAACCCGGGTGCCACCACTCCGTGTGTAGCCGGGACCGCCAGCCCGTTCAGGACGGAATCGACGATCGCCTGACGGTCGATGGCCAAGGAGATCGCCTTCCGGATGCGGACATCATCGAACGGGGGGTGGTGATGGTCAAGCCCGTAGAACTGGACGGTCAGCCCGGGAACAGCCTGTACCTGATATCCGGTGGAGCTGAGCAGCTCCTCCGTACGATCGAGGGGCAGTTCATAGATCATGCTCAGGTTGCCCTTCTCGAACTGCTGCAGCTCTTGTTCCTTCTCCTTTACGAAGGTGCACCGGATCGCGTCGAGGAAGGGCAGCTGGTTGCCGTGCTCATCCCGTCCCCAATAGGCCGGCCATCGCTCGAGCACCATGACCTCGCCGGGCACGAATCGCTTGAGCCGGAACGGACCGGTACCTACCGGATGCCAGCGCGCTTCATCACCGTGATGTGCGATCAGCTCCTTCGGGAAGATCCAACAGCCCTGATGTGCCAGGATCTGAAGGAAATTCGGATAGGGCGTGGTGAGCGTGATCCGGACCGTTCGCTCATCGACCTCTTCGATGCCACTCACCCCGGGACCGGGACGACCTGCGAGCACTGCGGCATAATGGGCGTTGGCCCCGCGCACCTTGTCCTGAAAAAGCCAGAACAGCACGTTCGATGCGCTCGGCGTGCAAAGCGCGGTGAAGCTCTCGACCACGTCCGTTGCCGTGAACGCTCTGCCCACACCACCAGCGAAGCAGGTGTCGTCATGGAAGCGAACACCGGACCGGAGCGTGAAGGTGTACACCGTGCGGCTCTCATCGATGGTCCACGATCCGGCCAGACCCGGGCGGATCGACAGGTCATGCTGATCGAAGCCCACCAGCCCCTCGTACACCTGGGAAGCGATATGATGGGCCGACGATCGGGTGAGGCTGAGCGGGAAGAGACTGCCGAGGTCATCCCCTTCGTTCATGTTGAACACCCCTCCGTAGTACCGACCTCCGGCAGCCTCCCGTTCGCGCACCTTTTCCGGTGTCGAACAGCCAAAAAGACCCAGCACCAAGAGGAAAGCCGCACGACGCATGAACGATGAAGGCATCCGGTCAAAAGTATCCGGAGGCTCCACCAAGTTGGCCAGCGCGGCACTATCGGCATCAACAGGGCGTTGGTGATAGGCGCCCCATGGAAGAGCCCTGGGGTACTTTTCGGACCCAGATGCGCTGCGCGCCAAACAGCCCGGTCACATGTCCGACACGTTCCCGCGCCACATCGGCGCCGTTGGCACGTGCGCTCCTCATGACATTGGTCATGGCCCTGATCGGTTCCGGGACCCTGGCACAACAGGCCTCGAACCTGCGCATCCGCTACGTGCCGATGACCGCCGACAGCCTGGTGCTGGACACATTGAGCATCGTCCCCGGCAGTCTGCACCTCTTCGCAGATGGCCTGCCGGTCGGTGCGGACGCTTTCACCTTCGACCCCTACCGAGCCACCATCCATTGGCAGATGCCGCCGTCGGCGGACAGCCTTCTGGCGCGCTATCGGGTCCTGCCGCTCGCCTTCGGCAAGGTCCATCAACATAAGGACCCGGACAGGCTCACCACGCTCTCCGGGGATCGCAAGGACCCGTTCCGCTACGAACCGCCCAAGCAGAACGAGGACCCCTTCGGTACACGAGGGCTCAACAAGAGCGGCAGCATCTCCCGTGGGGTGCTCTTCGGCAACAACCAGGACCTGGCAGTGAACAGCACATTGAACCTGGAGCTCAGTGGGCGGCTCAGCGATCGCATACAAGTGCTCGCCAGTGTGACGGACAACAACATCCCTATCCAGGCCGGTGGCAATACGCTCGAGCTACAGGACTTCGACCAGGTGTTCATCAAGCTCTTCGAGGGCGATGCGGGCGACGGCTGGTCGCTCATCGCAGGCGACTTCGTCCTTCAGCGCCCGAAGAGCCATTTCCTGACCTACTTGAAGAAGACCAAGGGCTTGAGCTTCGATACACCCATCGCATATGGCGACAAGGCGAAGGCCAGGGTGGGAGCGAGTGCGGCCATCAGCAAGGGCAAGTTCGCGCGGAACGTGATCCAAGGGATCGAGGGTGTGCAGGGGCCCTATCGATTGCGCGGCACGGACCCGGGTTCCATCATCATCGTACTGTCCGGAACGGAGCGGGTCTTCATCGATGGGCTGCTGCTCCTGAGGGGGCAGGAGAATGACTATGTGATCGACTACAACACCGCGGAGATCACCTTCACCGCCAAACGACTGATCACGAAGGACCGGCGGATCACCGTGGAATTCCAATACTCCGACAAGAACTACGCCCGCTCCCTCATCCGCATGGACCACACCGTGCAATGGCCGAAGAACACGCTGCGCTTCAATCTGTACAGTGAGCAGGACCACCGCAACCAACCGCTGCAACAACAGTTGAGCGATGCCGAACGGAATGTGCTGCGCGAGGCCGGGGATGATGCCCTTGCCGCCACCGTTCCAGGGGTTGACAGCACCGGCTATGCCAATGACCAGGTGCTCTATTTCCGGACCGATTCTTTGGGGTATTCGCCGGTCTATCTGTACAGCACCCATCCGGACTCGGCGTCATGGCGCGTCACCTTCACCCAGACCGGTGCCGGGACCGGCGACTACGTCCAGCAGGAATTCACCCCCAACGGCCGGGTGTTCCGCTGGGTGGCTCCCGACACGGTGAACGGCGTGGTGGTACACCGCGGCGATCACGCCCCCGTGCGGGTGCTTGTGGCCCCGCGCGCACAACAGCTCATCACCATCGGACTGGACCACGCTCCGAACAGACGGACCAATGCGACCGTGGAACTGGCGTACAGCAATGAGGACCGCAACACCTTCAGCCGGGCGGATGATGCGGACGACCAGGGATACGGCCTGATGGCCCGGGGCGAACATGCGATCGGGATCAGTGCGAAGGACAGCACCATGGAACTCGTCATAGGGGCGGAGACGGAGGCGATCTCGCGGAACTTCCGTTTCGTGGAGCGGTATCGTGCCGTGGAGTTCGACCGGAACTGGAACATCCTCGGGCTGACATTGACCGGAGATCAAGTGCTCGCCAGTTCCAATGTCAAGCTCCGCAGCAAGGATCTTGGCAGCATCAGCCTTGGCGCTGGCACGTTCCAGGTGGCAGACAGTTATCGCGGCTGGAAGCAGGAGCTGGTGAGCGAAGTGAAAGCCGGAAGGACCGACGTGATCGGCACGGCCAGTCGCCTCCGTACCGACGTTCGGAACTCCGACTTCCTTCGGCACAAGGGCCTCGCGCAACATCGGTTCAAGCCCCTCACGTTGGGCTTCAAGGACGAACATGAAAGGAACCTGTTCCGCGCGGACGCTTCCTCAGGGCTCGTCACGGGCAGCTACGAGTTCCATGAATGGGAGGCGTACGTGCAAAGCCCGGACACGTTCAAGAACAAATGGCGGGTCGCCGGGGGTCAGCGCTGGGACCGCGCCTTGCGTGACAGCCTGCTGGTCGAGAGCGCTCGGGCTACCAGCTACGGCCTGTCGGTGGACCTTGCACGTGATCCCCGGAAACGCCTTGCCACGAGTTTCACCTATCGAAGACTGGAAGTCCCCGATAGTACCCTGACCACCCAACGACCGGAGAACACCTACCTCGCACGGATCGACCACGACCTCACCACCCTTAAAGGAGCCGCCGTTCTGGACGTTTTCTACGAACTCGGGTCGGGGCTCGAACAGCGACGGGAGTACATCTATGTGAATGTACCGGCCGGACAAGGACTCTATATCTGGAACGACTACAATGGCAATGGCATCAAGGAACTCAATGAGTTCGAGCTTGCCAACTTCAGCTATGAAGCGGACTACCTGCGCGTGTTCGTGCCGAGCACGGATTACGTGCGGAGCTTCAGCAACCAGTTCAGCACGTCCCTGGACCTTCGGCCAGCGGCGATCTGGACGGGAACCAAGGGGCTTAAACGCTGGGTGGCCAAGTTCTCCGACCTGGCATCGGTCCGCATTGATCGGAAGACAGCTGCAGCCAGTATCGCAGATGCGTTGAACCCGTTCGTTGATGAGCGTGTGGACACGAACCTCACCAGCTATGCCTCGTCCATCCGCAACACCTTCTTCTACGATCGCACCAGCCGCAAATGGAGCGTGGACCACACCTTGCAACGGGACCAGAGCCGCAGCCTTCTCGTGAACGGCTTCGAATCAAGGTCGCGACACTTCGACACGTTCCGGGTGCGCTGGAACACCACGCGCCAATGGACCGCCGATGTGGAAGCCGAAACGGGCCGGGTGAGCAACGGTTCCGACCTGTTGACCGGACGCACCTACCGGGTGGAGCAGCAAGGGTTGAAGCCACGATTGACATGGCAGCCCAACACCTCCGTGCGTGCGATCGCCGCGTTCAAGTACACCGAGAAACAGAACGTGCCGGAGTTCGGTGGCGAACGGGCCTTGATCGAAGACCTCGGGCTGGAGTTCCGATACAACACCGCGGGCAAGGGAAGCATCCTGGTGACCGCGAACCGCGTGGCGATCCGCTACGACGGGGAGACGAACTCACCGATCGGGAACGAGCTACTATCCGGCCTTAAACCGGGCACCAACCTGACCTGGAGCGTGGGGATCCAGCGCAACCTGAGCAACAACCTGCAGGTGGACCTTACCTACAATGGACGGCGCAGCGAGGGGGTGCCCGTGATCCACGTGGGCGGAGCCCAGGTGCGCGCCTTCTTCTAAGCGGTCTACTTCAGGTCGAAGCTGGTCTTGGCCACCAACGCACCCGATTC
>JAKQEI010000230.1 GCA_029573495.1 Bacteroidota bacterium
GGGATACGAAGTGTGATGCCCCGCTCGCCGAAAGGTGAGCGGGGCATCACGTTTTCCTTCTGATCCAATACCATGAAGAGGCCAAGCTACCTTCGTCGCCTTATTGAATACACCCATGCGCACCATCCAGTTCCGCGAGGCCCTCAACGAGGCGATGTCCGAAGAGATGCGCCGCGACCCCAGCGTATTCCTCATGGGAGAGGAAGTGGCCGAGTACGACGGCGCCTACAAGGTGAGCAAGGGCATGCTGGCGGAGTTCGGGCCCAAGCGCGTGATCGATACGCCCATCGCTGAACTCGGCTTCACGGCGATCGGCGTCGGTGCTGCCATGAACGGCCTGCGCCCCATCGTGGAGTTCATGACCTGGAACTTCGCCATCCTAGCAGCCGATCAGATCATCAACCACGCGGCCAAGATGCTGCAGATGAGCGGTGGCCAGTTCCATGTGCCGATCGTGTTCCGCGGCGGCAACGGCAGTGCAGGCCAGCTGGCGGCCACACACAGCCAGAGCTTCGAGGCCATGTACGCCAACATCCCCGGCCTCAAGGTCATCAGCCCCAGCACGCCATACGACGCAAAGGGACTGTTGAAGGCGGCGATCCGCGACAACGACCCCGTGCTTTTCATGGAGAGCGAACGCATGTATGGCGACAAGGGCGAAGTGCCCGACGGAGAGTATCTACTGCCGATCGGCGTGGCCGATGTGAAGCGCGAAGGCACCGATGTCACCATCGTCTCCTTCAACAAGATGATGAAGGTCGCGCTGGCGGCGGCGGAAGAGTTGGCCAAGGAAGGCATCAACGCAGAGGTCATCGACCTGCGCACCATCCGCCCGTTGGACCACGCCACCATTCTGAAGAGCGTGAAGAAGACCAACCGCTTGGTGGTGGTGGATGAGAACTGGCCCTTCGGCAGTGTGGCCAGTGAAGTGGCCTACCGCGTGCAGAAGGACGCCTTCGACTTCCTGGATGCGCCGGTGGTGCGTGTGAACCAGGCCGATGTGCCACTGGCGTTCACGCCTACGCTCATCGACGCCTCATTGCCCAGCGTTCCCCGCGTGGTGAAGGCCGTGAAGGAGGTGATGTATGTGGTGAAGTAGGCGGAGGTCAAGCCGCAGGGGCAGGAACAGGAGGCAATACCGCTGCTCTTGCCCCTGCGGCCTTCCGACCTGTGCATCCTGAGTTCACGCCCGTTTCCTATTTTCGCGCCCCGCCGGACACCAACGTGGTGAAAGGCGCTGAGACACAAAGACATACACAACACGACAGAGATGGGAAGTGACTTGATGTACTACATCCCCGCGCTTGGTGTGCTGGGCCTGGTGGTGATGATCGTAAAAGCCGCCTGGGTGAGCAAGCAGGATGCGGGCGATGCCAACATGCAGCAACTGGCGGGCTATATCGCCAAAGG
>JAKQEI010000254.1 GCA_029573495.1 Bacteroidota bacterium
GCCATTGGCAGCTTGATCATCGGATTCCTCGCGCTCAACAGCGTGATGGGCCTGGGTGAGGATGCCGCGAAGTATTACCTGAGCCTTTATTGGGGTGGAGCCATGACCGGGCGCTTCCTGGGTGCGGTGGCCCTGAACGACAAGGTGGCGTTCGGCCGGAAGCTGATGCTCATGGCGGGTATCGGTCTGTTGATGTTCACCCTGCTCGTCGCCTTGAACGCCCCGTTGGGCGGCACCCACCACGCGAACGGTTCCTGGGTCGAGTGCTTGATCGAGGGGATCCGTGGGACGATGGCCGACTTGTGGCCGATGGCGGTCCTGATCCTGTTGAACATCGGGACCGGGCTGCTGGCGCGCGCCCATGCCGGTCGTGCGATGGGCCTCTTCGCCCTGGTGGCCGCCATCCTCGTGCTCGGTATCATTGTGCTGAAAGGTCCTTGGGCCTTGTGGAGCATCGTGGCCATCGGCCTGTTCAACTCGATCCTATGGAGCAACATCTTCACACTGGGCATCGCTGGGCTCGGACATGACACGGCGCAGGGCTCCAGCTTGTTGGTGATGATGATCCTGGGCGGCGCGTTGATCCCCTGGTTCCAGGGAGGGGTGATCGACGTGCTTCAAGCGGATGGTGGAGCAGCTCGTGCCTTCCACCTGAGCTTCGTCCTTCCCTTGCTGTGCTACCTGTACCTCATCTGGTACGGTTTGCGCGGATCCAACTTGCGCAGCACCCCATGATCGCAGGCATCGACATCGGAGGTACAACAAGCAAGATCGGGCTTGTGTTGGATGGTCGCGTGCTCCGCCAGACGCGCATCCCGACCACGGGCCATGCTGACGATCATGCGTTCGCTCAGGCTCTGGCAACGGCGGTACGTTCCCTTCTTGCGGACGAAGGTGGCGGATCGTTGGAAGCGGTGGGGATAGGCGCCCCGAACGCCAACCAGTTCACGGGCATCATCGAAATGGCGCCTAACCTGCCCTGGAAGCATGATGTTCCACTGGCACGTATGCTGCAGGACCGGCTCAATGTCCCTGCGGTGTTGGGAAATGACGCGAATGCGGCTGCACTGGGAGAATGGCGGTATGGTGCCGGCAAGGGCTACGACGATCTGTTGGTGGTGACGATCGGTACCGGTGTGGGAAGTGGCTTCATCGTGAACGGGAGCCTTCTGTTGGGCAGCGCGGGGAATGCGGGAGAACTCGGGCACATGACGCTGGCGATGGACGGACGCCCCTGCACCTGCGGCAGGAAGGGCTGCCTGGAGGCCTACGTGAGCATCCGTGGTATGCGGCAGACCTATGCCGAACTCGCCAACGATCTTGACCTGCTCAAGGAGGAGGGTGTGAAGTGCATCGCAGATGCCGCACACGCAGGTGACAGGGCCGCGCAGAGGACCTTCGAGGAGACGGTGCATTGGCTGGCAGTGGGTCTGGCGAACGCTGTGGCAGTGACCGGACCGCGCCGGGTGGTGCTCTTCGGCGGTATCGTGCGCAGCGGTGATCTCTTGTTGGCTCCTTTGAAGAAGGCCTTTCATTCTGCCTTGTTGAACATCTACCAGGGTCGCGTGGACCTGACCGTTTCGGCCCTGCCGGATGACGACGCAGCGTTGTTGGGGGCGGCGGCGTTAACGACGATTCCTATGAAGATCCGGAAATGATGGAACCTTGTATCCTCGACCACTGGTCAGGTCGACCCGTTGGGTCGACGCTACGGGTGCCGTTCGCGATGTGGGCGATCGCTATCGCGGTGTGTAGTAGTGTTGCGCAATCCCTCAACCCCGCACGGGACCTGGTGAACCCGTTCATCGGCACCGGCGGGCATGGCCACACCTTCCCCGGAGCCTGCGTGCCCAACGGCCTGGTGCAACTGAGCCCGGACACCCGGCCCGATGGCCTCATGGACTGGGATGGGTGCGGCGGGTATCACTTCAGCGACAGCCTCATCTACGGCTTCAGCCACACGCACCTGAGCGGCACCGGTGTGGCGGACCTGTGCGATGTGCTGGTGATGCCGATGAGCGGCACGGCTTCCGTGGATCCCGCGCGCTATCGCTCTTCATTCCAACACAAGAACGAAGCGGCACACGCCGGCTACTACCGGGTGTGGCTGGACGACGCGAAGGCCCTCGCAGAGCTGACCGCGACCGCGCATTGTGGCGTGCATCGTTACACCCTGCCAGCGGACAAGGACCAGTCGCTCATCCTTGACCTGGGCCATCGGGACCAGTTGCTGGCGGCTTCGATCAAGGTGGATGGCGATGTGATCGTGGGTGAGCGGCGCAGTTCTTCCTGGGCTCGCGATCAACGGCTCTTCTTCTGCATGCGGATCGGCAGACCGAGCGGACCGGCCGCGTTCGACCTTCAGCTTGCCGATAGTACCAAGGCCATCGTGCGGTTGAGCATGTCCGAAGGCGCAGCGCTCATCGTGAAGGTGGGGATCAGTGCGGTGAGCATCGAGGGCGCGCGCAGGAACCTGGACGCGGAGGTGCCCGGTTGGGACTTCCATGCGGTGCGATCAGCCGCGGAAGAGACCTGGAACAACAAGCTGAAGAAGATCGAACTGGAAGGCGGCACACGGGAGCAGCAACGCATCTTCCACACCGCGCTCTACCACAGCTATGTGGCACCATACATCTTCAACGATGTGGATGGGCAATACCGCGGCATGGATGGTGAAGTACACCGAGCTGACCACAACGTGTACACCGTGTTCAGCTTGTGGGATACGTTCCGCGCCCTGCATCCGTTGATGACCATCCTGGAACCCGGCATGACGAGCGATTGGATCAAGACCTTCCTGCTCCACTACCAACAGGGCGGAAGACTCCCGGTCTGGGAATTGTGGGGCAACGAGACCGATTGCATGATCGGTTACCATAGCGCGAGCGTGATCGCCGATGCGCACCTGAAGGGTATCCGCGGCTTTGACGAGCAACTTGCGCTGCAGGCCATGAAGGCCGGTGCGCGCCTGGACCATTTCGGGCTGAAGGCCTACCAGGAGAGGGGCTACATGAGCAGTGAGGACGGCGCCGAGAGCGTGAGCCGAACCTTGGAATACGCCTACGATGACGCCTGTATCGCAGCCTACGCCTCACGACTGGAAAGCGCTGGTGGTGACGAACAGCAACTGGACTTCGGCACGCGGAGCGAAAGCTGGCGGAACCTCTTCGATCCGGCCACCGGCTTCTTCCGGGCCCGTCGGAACGGCGGCTTCATGCCCGGCTTCGACCCTTACGAGGTGAACTTCAACTTCACGGAGGCGAACGCCTGGCAATACAGCCTCTTCGTACCACAGGATATCGATGGGCTGATCGCGCTGCATGGTGGCCGTGATCCTTTCGAGGCTCACCTGGACGCGCTATTCGGCGCGGCGACAAGGACGTCAGGAAGGGATCAGGCGGACATCACAGGGCTGATCGGTCAATACGCGCATGGCAATGAGCCAAGCCACCACATGGCCTATCTGTACGATCGTGTCGGAAAGCCCGATAAGACCCGAGCCTTGGTGAAGCGGATCATGGATGACCTGTACCATGATGCACCGGATGGGCTCAGCGGCAATGAGGACTGCGGACAAATGAGCGCCTGGTACGTGTTGAGCGCATTGGGCTTCTACCCCATCGCACCGGGGATCGAGGATCGATATGACCTGGGGTATCCGCTGTTCGATCGGGCGACCATCCACCTGCCCAACGGGAACACATGGACCACAACGGTCACGGATGAAGCGGGCTGGAGAACGAGCATTCCTGCTGACACCACTGGGTTCACCGGACAGGTCCCTGCGCACCTGTGGCACAGCCGGATCATGAGCGGTGGTGAAGTGTTCGTCGATACCAGCCGGGTTCCGTTCCGGGTGTACCAGCCCTGGACGGGCACAGTGCTCGATGGCGCTTCTGTGCAGCCAGGGTCCCCCCGTTCAGGAGCACCGGTGATCCACGCGGCCTCTCCCACCTTCACTGATGTTCTCGAGATCAACGTGAACGGGCGTGGTGAGTGCAAGGTGACTTCGGAAGGTGCGTCACGCACGTGCCCGATGAACGCATCATTCACCCTTGATGCCAGTTCTGTCGTGGAGGTTTCCTGGAGCGAGGTATACGCTCCTGTGGTCGGTCGTTTCACGAAGATCGACGGCTCCCGATCGATCACTCTGGAAAGTACTTATGCCAACCAGTACAGTGCCGGAGGGGACAAAGCCTTGATCGATGGACTGCGCGGCGGAGATGACTTCCGCACCGGGGAGTGGCAGGGTTATGAAGGACAGGACCTGGTGGCCATGGTGGATCTGGGGGAGGTTAAGGACATCGGCGCGATCGGTTTGAGCGTGCTGCAGGACCAGAAGAGCTGGATCTTCATGCCAGCAGAGGTCATCCTCTCCTGGAGCACGAACAAGCGCACCTGGAGCAGCCGGACGATCGAGGCCGAGGTGGACCGGAAGGTCGAAGGTGGACGTGCATTGGAGATCTGGACGGAAGCCCTGAACAGCCGGGCACGCTACATCAGCGTGGTCGCGAAATACCCCGGCCCCTGCCCCGACTGGCACCCGGGCAAGGGAGGAACCACGTGGATCTTCGCGGATGAGATCCTCTTCAAGGAGCGTTGAATGAGAAAGGCCCGGCGAATGCCGGGCCTTTCCGTTGGTCGTATGTTCGATCAACGCGTCACTTGCACGCGCTGGTTGGTCACATGATCCGCCGTCCGCACCTGCACCAGGTAGTTGCCCTGCTGTAAACCGGAGAGGTCGATGGCGCTGCGATCGGCACCGGCCATGTTCACCGGCGTCTCGATCACCGCACGACCGCTCATGTCCAGCACACGGACGTTGACCTTTCCCGTTACCGCTTCGCCGAAGGCGATGGTCAGCAGGCCGTTGGTCGGATTCGGGTAGAGCGCGATCGAACCGGTCCCGAGTTCCTCGATCCCGACACCGCCGCAGGCGACCGTCCAGGACAGCGGGTTGAAAACACCGCCATCATCGCAGGAGCCGGTACCGTCCGACTCGATGCGCAGGGTGAGGATGTTCTCCACGTTCGCACTGGGGATGGCGAAGCCGTTGAAGTTGCCGCCGTTGTTCCCTTGGTAGAGCACCGGTGCGTTCTCGTCGCGACCATTGTACAACACGATGCGGTCACCTGCGAGCATCTGCCCGCCAACGAAAGCCAGGGTGATGGGTACGTTCTGCGCAGACTGATAGGTGTACCAGCGGTCCTCGTCGTTGCCATAGCAGTGCGTGTAGTTGTCGAAACCACAGGTCACACTGATGCACTCCTCCGCCGTGTAGGTGAGCGAATCAGACGTTGCCCGGCATTGCACGTAGGTCTCGTTGAAGACCCGGAAGACGTTCTCCTCCTCCACCGGGTAGGGGCCGAAGGTGTAGGTGCCAAGACCAAGACCGGTCTGGGCTTCGCCACTCGTCAGGTTGGTCGCCGTAAGGGTCGCATCCCCCCCGATCCCGGTCACCTCCACCTCCACATTGTAGCCACGGCTGGTGCAAACGGGAACCACGTTGAAGGCCACCTCGGGGCTTGCACAATCCAGGCAATAGACCTCCCATTCCCAGGGATCATACTCCGTACTGCCTTCGCACTGCACACTGCCGTCAGAACTCATCTCCACATAAAGGTTGTTGCCGCTGGCCGTGACATCAACGGTGGAGTAGATCGGCGCAGGATCCAGGGTGGCGCTGCCTTCAGGCCCGAGGTGGCGGCGCGCGGTCGCGGTATGTTCGAAGAGCAACGGTGCCATGTTGTCGGAGCCATCGTAGATGCGCAGACTGTCGTAGTTGCTGCTCTCGATCGTGCCACGAACGAAGGTGAGGCGAAGTGAGGTGTTCGCGCCTCCTCCGGTCAGCTCATACGCCCACGCTTGGGCGTCGTTCGCCGCATAGCAATAGGTCTCCACCAAGGTGGGACCGGGGCAGTCGATCAAAGTCGGGCACAGCGGGTTCACCAGCATTCCGCTGTAAACGTTGCACAGCGAGTTCGCGTCGTTCACGATGGTCACCTCGAGTTCGGTGCCGGATACGAAAGGTCCGAGCTGGAAGGTGCCGGTAGCATCGATCTCCAGCGTGTCCTGTGTGGCCGTGGTCGCGATCTGGGGCATCGGGTCGGTGCCCAGGTCCGTTACATCCACGTCGATGAAGTACTGGAAGTTGTCGCAATCCTGAACGATGGTGAACGTGGCCGTTGGTGGCACGCAATCCAGGCAGGCCACGCGCCAGGCGAGCTGTTCGGTCGTGCTGCCATCCGCACAGGAGGTGAAACCGTTCGCACGAACCCGGATCGTCAGGCGATGCTCGGGGTTCGTGGTGTAGTAGAAGGTGCCGGCCAGCTGCTGGTCGGTGCCCTGGAAGAGGATCGGTGAATCGATGCTTCCGCCATCATGGATCATCACGGAATCACCGAAGAAGAGCTGACCACCGTCGAAGAATACGGCCAACGGATAGGTGCCGGTGCCCTGGTAGTAGTAGCGCTCATCCGCCCAGTTGGCGTAGCAGGTACTGTCCATGACCTCCGTGCCACAGTCGATCAGCAGTGGGCAGGTACCGGTGCTGGTGATGTTGCCCAGTTCCACGTTGCACAGTTCGCTTCCAGGATGCACCACGGTCATGTTCACCGTGTCATCGATCGCGAAGGGACCGAGGTCGACCAGACCGAGTCCGATGTTCGTTGCGGTCTGCGGGTCAGTGCCGTTGATGGTGTAAACGAAGTCCAGTGCCGAAGCATCACCCAGGGAGGTGACATCCAACTGAATGGTGAACTGGTCGTTCGGACAATCATCCACCACGGCATAGCTCACCGCCGGCATGTCGCAGTCCAGGCAGACGACCTCCCATTCCCAGGGGTCATACTCCGCAGAGCCGCATTGCACGCTACCATCGGAGGTCACCTCCATGTACAGGTTCGAGCCCGTGGCAAAGACATCCAGCGCATAATAGGTCGGGTTCGGGTCGGTCGTTGCGCTGCCGACAGGTCCAAGGTGACGACGCTCGGTAACCGCATGTTCGAACAGCAAGGGCGCGGTGTTGTCCGCGCCATCGTAGATCCGCAGGCTATCGAACGTGCTGCTCTCGATGGTGCCACGGAGGAAGCGAAGGCGCAAGGTGCCGGTTCCGGTGGAGCCGAAGAGCCAGGAACGATCGTCATTCGCTGTGTAGCAATACGTGAGATCAAGGCCGGGCGCACCACAATCAACGAGGATCGGACAGTTGGTCTCGAACTCGATGTTATTGAAGGTGCGGTTGCACGCGGGGTCGGTGTCATGCATCACACGCACAACGGGGACCTCATCGAATGCAAAGGGCCCGAGCGGGAGTTCCCCCACTCCGACTCCGGTGATCTCATCCACATTGCCGTCCAGTTCCACCTCGATAGTGAGTGAGCCGGCATCGCCCAAGGACTCGATGTTCAACAGAACGGTGTAGTTCTGTGCATCACAATCCTCAACGAGGGTATAGTTCACAGCCGGCGGGGTGCAATTGAGGAAGAGCTGCACCGTGGTGATCACGCACTCATCATTGGTCCCGCAGGCATCGTCGGTGTTCCAGTGGGCGAAGAGGTCGCCATTGGTGACGGCCGTAGCGACCACGCTCGCGGATCCTTGCGCGATCACGGCACCATCATAGGTGTCCTGGCGGACCGTGATGTAACCACCGGAAGAGATGGTGAATTCGTAAGTGGCGCCAGCATTGATGCCGGTGATCTGGGAATGTTCGAGCTCAAAGCTGCAGGTGGCTATCTCCGTGACCGTGCCATCAGGTGTGGGGGTCACTGGGTCTGCCGGATAGAGGTCCACATTGAGGCAATCGCCTTGTGCGCTCACTGTGGCGTTCGATCCCAGTAGGAACAAAGCGACCGGGATCGCCCATAGGGTTCGGGTTCGTGTCATTCGGTTGGTTTTGGCGTTGTTTGGGGTCCGGCGAAAGTAGGCATCGTGCTTGGAGGGAGAGTGACCACAATGGGGTCTGTGTGGAAAACGCAACAGGGATTGATAAGATGGATATTCAACTCACTGTTACTCAGTGGATTTGAACAGGTTTTTGACCACTTCGTAGGCTGGCTTAGGCCTACCCTCGTAGTCGATGATGCTCCAACTCGGACCCGGCCAGCAGTCGTTCAGCTGCCAAAGCAGGGTGCCCATGCAATGGGGCCTTGCCGCCATATGGGCTTCGATGGCCATGCCGTAGGCCTTCGCTTGGGCGCGCTGGCTGGCTTCGATGAAACCGCCCAAGGTGGTAGGTCGCTCTTCCCCCAATTCCCGTTCGATCGCCTCCCAGATGGGCCTGTCGGTCTTGTAACTGCGTTGAAGGCGCGCAACGGCAGGTGACCCCATATAGAGACTATCCGGGTCGATGTAGTTGGCCAGCGTGGCGCTGTCGGGGTAGCTCTGGAAGCCCCATTCGCTCATGAAGCGGCCCACGTTGTTCTTGAAGGAGGAGAAGGTGCTGTCGCCATGCCAGACGCCCCAGTAGTGGAGGTCGCCTTCGGTGAGGCCTTTGGCGTTGCCCCAGTTGCTGAGGGGACTTGTGGGGGTGTATGGGAAATGCTGACCCGTCGGCCCGATCGAAAGTGATCGGTGCAATTCCGCATAAGCACTGATCACTTTAGAGGAATCGACTCCATGCAGGTCGTACCGGTCCTGCCAACCCCAATTCTTCCAGGCGACCATCAATTCGTTATCTCCGCACATGATCGTGCTGCAAGGATGATCACGGATAAGTGCGAATGTTTCATCCGCCTCCGCCAATAGATTCCACTTGAATTCGTCCGAACCGGGCACCATGTTAGCCAGCATAAGATCCTGCCAAACCATGATCCCGGCGGTATCGCATGCTGTATAGAAAGCATCCGGTGGGTATACCCCCCCAGACCAGACCCGGACCATGTTCATGCCCGCAACCTGCATTTGGACGACAAGTTCCAACCAAGGGTCATCGCCGATCGGGACCATGGAAGGTGGGACCATATTGCACCCTTTTGCGAGAATATCATTGCCATTCATTCGGACCTTGAAACTATTGCCGATGCTATCCACGTCCTGAAGAAGGTTTACCTCCCGGAAGCCGACCCGTTCCGCCATCCTACTGACAATGGTCCCGTTCTTGTCCAGCAATTCGACCGCTATGACGTGCAGATCCTGAGGACCCAAGTTGCGTGGCCACCATTTACCCGGATGTGCGATCGTTCCAGCATATCCGGCGAACCCCGTTCCATCCACGTTGCCGATGGGGCTCTCCGCGAGTGTCGAATCATCTAGCCTGAACCGAACAGCCCCTCCGTCAAAGGCCAGTTCAGACAATACCGCTCGTATGGATAAGTGAAGTGAATCACCAAGTGGCTCGTTTCCCATATCGAGACCGATGATCCTCCCCACGCTCCACCCCCTCAACTCCACCTCCTTCCAGATCCCGCTCGTCACCAAACGCGGGCAGAAGTCCCAGCCGAACTGGTAGGCTGCCTTCCGGATGTAGGGGCTCACACCGCTCGGGTCGTTGTCATGCGGCAATTGGATGCCATACGCCTCGCGCAACTTCGCGCCTTCCTTGATCGGGCTGCGGAAGATGAGCTTCAACTCGTTCTCCCCCTTTCGCAGCAAGGCTCTCACAGGCCATTCCCAGGTCCGGAACATGTTGTCCGCCCTTCCAAGGAGCGAGTCGTTCACGTACACCTCCGCGAAGGTGTCCAGGCCCTTGAAGACCAGATCAAGATGCCCGTGCCTCAGGAGGGTGTCCGTAACGAACAAGGTCCTCTTGTAGACCCAGTCCTCGTTCTCGATCCATTGCACACTGTCGATGTTGCTGCCCCGCATGAAGTCCGGGATGAGCCCATTGCGCAGCAGGTCCGTCTGGACCACACCGGGCACTTCCGCAGGGTACCACTCCCCTTTCCCTGCCTGGCTGAAGGACCACCCATCATTCATGGGGATGCGGACCTCCTGTGCCCACCCAAGGCGCACGAACGATGCAAGGATCAGGCCCCCCAGCAAGCGTTTCATCGCAGACCGGCTTTCAACAAGGCGTTCAGGACACCCTCGATCTTCGCTTCGTCCGGTGCCACGCCGAAGGATCCCGCACCGGACCCGGAGCTCAACACCACGTTGCTGGGATCCAAAGGCATCTTGCGCTGTGCGGCGAAATGGACCTCCGTGACACCGGTGGCTTCCACGATCCTGACCACGTTGTTCGGATCGATGCCTCCAGCTGCAGCCACGAGGCAGACCCCGTCCGATCGCTGCACCAATTGCCGGAGCATGGGGATGCCCTCAACAGCGGAAGCCGCCCCACCCGATGTCAGGATACGTTCGATTCCCAGGGCAAGGCAGCCGGTCAGGATGGCGATCGGGTCCGCGGCATGATCGATGGCACGGTGGAAGGTGATCTCGCTTTCCGGTGCCAGCCTTTTAACCGACCTCATCAGGTCAGCGTTGAGGCCACCATCCTCGAGCAAAGCCCCAGTAACGAGACCGATGGCCCCTCCTCCGAAGATCTCCGCATCCACCAACAGCGCATGGATGGCGGGCGGATCATACACGAAACCTCCTGTCGTAGGTCGGATCAGCACCCGTGTGGGGATCCGTACGGCTGTGCGCACCGCGTCCACCAGCCCGGAGCTTGGCGTGATGCCACCGGTAGCCAGCCAACTGCATACCTCCACCCCGTCCGCCCCCGCACGTTCTGCAGCGATCGACTCCTGCACGGAGGTCACGCACACTTCCACGGCTACACGCATGGTCCGAATGTAGGCGACCCGGACTTGCAACCGATGCCGGGGATCCACGTATAACGCGACCATGCTCGACCGCCGCCTATCTCTCCCCGGAACAGCGCTGATCGCCGTGCTGACCTTCCTAGCAGAACCCGTGCTCGGTTCGGTGGCGGAGGATAGCCTGCGCATGGCCCTTAACGACGCGGTTTCGGCCAACCAGCGGGCCAACACGTGCATGGCCACAGCTTACCGGTCGATGGAGAGCAGCCCGCTGCAAGCGTTGGAGAAGGCCCATCAAGCCGTCGTGTTCGCGCAGGCGTCCGGTGATCCCCTGTTGGAGCACCGATCGCTGGTCTGCCTCGGTACCATTGAGGAACATATGGGTCTGTTCAACGACCGTATGACCACGGCCTTGGAAGCGCTGCGCCTGGCACAAGGGCTTGCCGACCCCTTGACCATTGCGCTGGACTTAAGGGAACTATCGCGTGCGTACCGGGCATTGGGCAGGTCCGACCTGGCCGTGGAGGAGGCCCGGAACTCGTTGGCCGTCATGCTCCCGACACGACCGGCGGAGGAGGCACAGGACGCCGAGCTTTTCCTTGTCCGGACCTTGTCGGATGCCGGGCACCATGATGAGGCGCTTTCCCTGGCCATGCGGTGCCTGGGTAAACTGAAGGATGCAAAGGACGCACAGCACGTGGCCCGATTCCATGGAGGCATCGGCGCGGTGCTCGTGGCCCAGCGGAAGTTCTCCGATGCGATCGTGCACCTGACACAGGCCGAAAAGGGGATCCCCGCCACAGCGCCTGTCGAGGACCGCTTCGAGGTGCAGGAATCGCTGACGAAGGCGCACATCGGCTTGGGCCGGACCAAGGAGGCGTTGAACACCTTGAGAATGGCGGAGGACCTGGCTCAGGAGACCGGTGGCTGGTCCTACCGGCAGCGGGTGCTTGAACTTCGCTACGCACTGGCGCGGGCCGAGAACGAATGGCGGGAGGCGACCAGCCTGCTCGAACGTATCAAACAGGCCAATGACAGCCTGCTTGTCGCACGGGCCGACATGCAGACCGCCCGGCTACAGACGAGCTTCCGGGTGGAGCGAAAGGAAAAGTTGAACGCCGAATTGCGGGATCAGAATGCGCGGAGCGCGGAGATACTCGAAGGCACGAAGCTGCACAACCGGGTGCTGATCCTCCTATCCTTCGTGCTGTGCATGCTCGTGGTCGCGCTGGTCCTCACCGGACGCCATGGCCGCCGGGTCACACGACGTCTCAAGTTGAAGAACGCGGTGGTGAAGCGGCAGCACGACGAGATCCATGCGAAGAACCTCGAACTGCAGCGTCAGAACCTGCGCCTGGCCGAGACCTTGATCAGCGAGGAGGAGAAGGACCTCATGATCAAGGAGATCCATCACCGGGTCAAGAACAACCTGCAGGTCGTGGACAGCCTCCTTCAATTGCAGACCTTGGATTCTGCGGATCCAGGGGTCGCCAAAGTGGTACGGGAAGCACAAGGCCGGATCCGCTCCATGGCCCTGGTGCACGAACAGATCTATCGAACGAACAGCGGAGCCAATGGTGACCTGCGCTTCCATCTGGAAAAGCTCGTTCGCAACATCCTGGCCGCCTACGGTGCCCATGATCGGATATCCGTGCAGGTGGATACCACCTTGCCAGCCTTCCACATGGACTGCCTGCTTCCTTTGACCCTCGTGGTGAACGAGCTGTTCACGAACGCGGTGAAGTACGCCTTCACCAACCAGGCGCCCGGCCGGGTTACCATCGTGGTGCGAGCGGCCGGTAGCGGGTATGAACTGCTGTTCCACGATGATGGGCCCGGATTCGCATCCTCCGCGGCAGAGGGGGAACGCACGACATTCGGGCTTGAGCTGGTCAAGATGCTGGCCGAACAGCTCAACGGGAAGGTCCGCTACCTGACCGGTGCGGGGAGCACTGTCCACATGACCTTCATGCCTGATGCCGTTCCGATGCGGGTGGCTTCCTGAAGCCGTGGTTCCGCTCCCCTATCTTCGCCGCCTCTTACGATGCATGTGACCGAAACGACGGTACCCGATTTCCACTCCCTGGGCTTGAGCGAGGACCTGCTCGATGGCCTGGACCATATGAACATCCGGACGCCCACGCCCATCCAGGCGCAGGCCATTCCGGCGGTGCTCGAGGGAAGGGATCTCATCGCGTGTGCTCAGACCGGGACGGGCAAGACAGCGGCATTCCTGCTCCCCTTGATCGATGTCATCACCGGTTACCGACCGAAGGTCGATGGAAGCATCAGGGGGTTGATCGTGGTCCCCACCCGGGAACTCGCCCTGCAGATCGATCAGCAGCTCCAGGCCATCGCCTACTTCACCCCGGTGACATCCATCCCCCTCTACGGCGGCAGCGATGGCAGCACCTTCGATTCGCAGAAACAGGCGTTGACAAGTGGTGTGGAGGTGGTGATCGCCACCCCGGGCAAGTTATTGAGCCACCTCAACCTCGGCTATGTCCCATTGAAGGGGCTGGAGATGTTGGTGCTTGACGAGGCGGACCGCATGATGGACATGGGCTTCGTGGATGACATCCGGCGCATCATCAACTTCCTGCCGAAGGAACGGCAATCCCTCATGTTCAGCGCGACCATGCCCCCGGCCATCCGGGAGCTCACCAAGCAGATCCTGAAGGAGCCGGTGGAGATCACCATTGCCCTGAGCAAGCCGGCCGAGGGAGTGGATCAGCAGGCCTATGTGGTCTTCGACATGCAGAAGGCCAACGCCTTGGAGTATATCCTGAACACCAGCGAGGCCACGAGCATCGTGATCTTCGCCGGGCGCAAGGTGGAGGTGCGCAACCTGGCACGCCACCTTCAGAAGCGTGGGTTCAATGCTGCCGCCATGCACAGCGACCTGGAGCAGAGCGAGCGTGAGAGCGTGATGTTAACCTTTCGGAACCGCAAGCTCCGCATCCTCGTGGCCACCGACGTGGTCAGCCGGGGGGTCGATATCGATGACATCGACCTCGTGGTGAATTATGACGTTCCTCACGATCCGGAGGATTACGTGCACCGCGTGGGACGTACCGCACGTGCCGCGCGCAAAGGCACCGCGATCACCTTCGTGAACGAGAAGCAGATGCGCGAATTCGGGCGGATCGAAGCGCTCATCGGATACGAGGTGAAGAAGATGCCCCTGCCTTCCGGGACTTCGGGCCCAGCCTATGATCCGCAAGCTCGCAGCAAGGACAAGGGCCGCAGCGGTGGGCGGCGGCGTAGTGGTGGGCGTCCGCGCCAGGCCGGTGGCGGCGGGCCTCGCAAGTGACCGATCGTCCCTAAAGCAGAACGGGCCCCGAAGGACCCGTTCCTGTTCAATTCAAAGCGAAGGCTCAACGGCGGCTCGGGCCGAACTGGGCCTTGTGCTCTTCGAGGACCTTGAGGGCATCCCACTTCTTCGCCTCCTTGCCCTCCCGCTCAATGGTCACCTTCTCCATCACATCGTTCTGGGCGATGGCGTTGACCACGTCCTGACCGCTCACCACATAGCCGAAGACGGCATGTTTCCCGTCCAACCAAGGGGTCTCCTTGTGGGTGATGAAGAACTGGCTGCCGTTCGTGGCCGGTCCTGCGTTGGCCATGCTCAACGTACCTGCCCGGTCATGCTTCAAGCTGGGGTCTATCTCATCAGCGAAAGCGTACCCCGGGCCGCCCATGCCAGTGCCCGTCGGGTCACCACCCTGGATCATGAAGTCCGCGATCACCCGGTGGAACTTGATGCCATCGAAGTACGGTGTGCCTTCCGGCTTGGCCGTGTTCTTCATCTTCCCTTCGGCGAGGGCCACGAAGTTGGCCACGGTCATCGGCACCTTCTCATACTCGAGCTTGATGCGGATCGTCCCTTTGTTCGTCTGGATGTTGGCATAGATGCCGTCTGTCGTATTCTCCACGGGTTTCTGGGTGGTTGGTCGTTCAACGTTGGTCGGGGCCATGGCGGTGCTTCCTTCCGGTGCGGAGTTGCAAGCGGTCAGCGACAGGCCGAGCATGGCGGATATCGAGAGCGAGAACAGCATGGTCATAGACGTTTGTTTCTGGTGGGTGCGAAGATAGTCGGCCGGGCAGGTGCCCTCCGGTCAGTCCAACAGCACTTCTTCGATCGACTCCAACTTCTCTTCGGTAAATCCTCCCTCTTCGCGATGCACGATCCGGCCTTCCCTATCGAGCACGAAGAAGTACGGAACATCCTTCTCCCGCAGACGCAGGCTTTCCTTCAGTGGCTCGATGTCGGTCTTCACGAAGAGGACATGGTCCACGATCTCCGGATCGGCGCTCTTACGGAATTTCCTCATGCTCGGCTCATAGGCGGTCTTGTTCATTCCAACGAATAGCGGAACGAAGTACACATCGGCGTCATAGGAACCGGCCATCAGGCCATGTTTCGCGATGAACCGGAGGTAGGCCGGCTCGTACCAATCCTCCAGCAACGGTCCTGCCTTCTGCCCATAGGCCAAGCCGATCACGGTCCATTCCTTGCCGTTCGTGGGCAGGGTGATGCTGGCTCCGGTGGCGGTCTCACCTGCAAGGGTCGGGAAGCGGTCCTGGGAGCGGACGATCATGGTCTGCACCATGATGGCGAGCAGGAATAGGTTACGCATGGGCTAATGCACTACGCAAGGTTCGTACCAGTTACCGAACCCCGTCCTCCGGGTTTCGCCCTTTGTGCGGCCTGAACCAGTCCTTCATCCGGGCGATGTCCGCCTCGGGATCGTCGGTCAATGGGAACGGAGCACTGAGGATCGCAAGTTTCGCCGGGTAATCGAAGGTGGCCAGGATGATGGGTACTCCGGCCTTGGTGGCCATGTGGTGGAACCCGGTCTTCCAGTTCGGCTGGTATTTACGCGTACCTTCAGGGGTGATCCCGATCCGCTTGATCTCACCACTGTCGAACATGGCGACCACGGCGTCCACCAGATTGTTGTGCTTGCTGCGGTCTACCGGATAGCCGCCCAAGGCCCTGAAGATCCAGCCCAAGGGTGGTTTGAAGAGCGAGCGCTTCGCGAGGTACTTCACATCGCCCATCCGTGCCAGGCTCCGCACGCACAGGCCCACGAAGAAGTCCCAATTGCTCGTATGGGGGGCCACCACCACGATGTACCTGTCCAGATCGGCCGGTCGATCATCCTGGATGCGCCACCCGGCCAACGTGTGAAAAAAGAAGTGGTAGATGGCGCGCATGAACGATGGATCGGACCTATGATGCATCTTTGAACTGATGCTGGTTCACCGGGTCGGCGGCAAGATAATGGGCATGCACGCCATGCCGGGTTCCCATGGAACTCCGGAGCCACCTGTTGCGTATGAGGGCGCCATGGAACGGCTCCGGTTCGCAGTGCTGGATGTTGAGACCACCAGCGGCGATCCTACGGAGGGTCGGGTGATGGAGGTGGCCGTGCTTGCCTTGGACGGGGTGGAGGAAAGGCTTCGTTGGGATTCCCTCATCCAGCCGCGGACGTCCATCCCAGGCTTCATCCGACGGCTTACCGGCATTGAACCGGACATGTTGAAGGAAGCCCCGTGCTTTCCGGAGGTGGTGCGCACGTTGGGAACACTGACCCAGGACCGGATCGTGGTGGCTCACAATGTTCGGTTCGATATGACCGCGCTCATGCACGAGTTCGCGCGCACGGGCCTTGTGTTCGACCGGCCGACCTTGTGTACGGAACGCCTGTCCCGACTCTTGGTACCACACCTCCCCCACTACAACCTGGGAAGCCTTTGCCGGTACTTCGGGATCGAATTCCTGGCAGCCCATCGGGCGTTGAATGACGCGGAGGCCACGGCATCACTATTCACACGGCTGCTCACCGAGTTCGGAGAGGAGCGCGTGCTCGGATGCGTGGTAGGCCCGCCCAGGCTGCGGCGGGCCTGATTCAGAGGAGCACGTTCGTCGCCCAGAGGACCCACATCACGACCGAGCAAACGAGGCCGATGGCGCCCAAGCGCAGCCCAAGGCGTGACCTGCGCACACTAGCCGCCGTATGGCCCTGTGGTTGACGCATGTGCTTCCACCGCCCCCATAGGCCCAAGGCGATCGCCTGCACAGCGAGCACGAAAGCCAACGATACGAGGTGGACCGCGAAGGACAAGGGAACGCTCAGGGCACCGAATACC
The DNA here is from genome assembly GCA_029573495.1 of Bacteroidota bacterium. Lineage (GTDB taxonomy): Bacteria > Bacteroidota > Bacteroidia > Flavobacteriales_F > PHOS-HE28 > PHOS-HE28. Next base: position 16,860 of record JAKQEI010000254.1, read on the forward strand.
AAGGTGACCACGCCGAGCGGGAGGTTCCGTTGCTGCTCCATCACGACACCAGGTCGAGAAGTGCTTGATGCACCCGCAGCACCTGTGGGATGACGAGTTGCGTATCGTCATTGTGGATCACATGATCGGCGATGGCCAGGCGACCGGCTTCATCGGTCTGGTTGGCCATACGCACCCGTACCTCCCCCTCCTCCACCCCATCACGTTCCATCACCCGCTTGATCCGCAGCTCCTCGGGTGCGCACACCACGATCACCTGGTCCAGACCGCTGTGGCCGCCACTTTCCGCCAGGATCGCTGATTCCATGATAACGTAAGGCGCGGTCTGGGCATCAGCCCAGGCCAGGAAAGACTGGCGCACCCTGGGGTGGATAATGGCGTTCAGGTCATGTAAAGCGATCGGATCGCGGAACACCATCCGCCCCAATGCCGCGCGGTCGATCACCCCGGAACGGAACACATCGGGACCGAAACGGGTGTGGACGGATGCCATGGTCCGCTCATCCTCCGAAAGAAGACGCCGCCCCTCCGCATCCGCCTCGAACACCGGGACACCCAAGGTCCGGAAGACCCGGGCCACGGTGGACTTGCCACTGCCGATCCCACCGGTCGATCCGACCTTGATCATGGGACGGGCAGCCCTATTGGGCTTTCGCTGTCGCCTCGTTCAGGTGCTGCGAGCTGTCCATGGCGATCGCGCTCTTCTCGAAACGCAGGCGTACGTTCGAGTCCACCTCGAGGAGGATGGTGCTGTCAGCGACCTCCACCACCTTGCCATGCAACCCGCCGATGGTGACCACCTTGGTACCTTTCTGCAGGGATTCACGGAACTTCTTCGCATCCTTCGCTTTCTTCTGCTGGGGCCGGATCATGAAGAAGTAGAAGACCACCATCAGGAGGCCCATCATCACGAAGAAGGACCAATCGGCGCCTTTATGTTGCTGTGCTTGAAGGAGGAAGGTTGCTGTGAGCATCTGTCTATGTTTCTACTGGTTCGTGGGCCCTACGACCTCGGCGGTGAGGGTGAGCACATGGCTGGGTGGTGTGGTATTCGCCACAACGGTAACGGTCTTGTCCTGGCGACCGCTTCGGCCTTCGCTGTCGAAGCTCACGGTGATCCGGGCTCTTTCTCCGGGCCCCACCGGCTGCTTGGGCCAGTCCTTGCCCACGGTGCAGCCACAGGATCCGCGCACATCCGAGATCACCAACGGAGAACCTCCCGTGTTCTCGAAGAGGTATACGCTGTCCACCTTCGCGCCCTGGACGATGCGCCCGAAGTCAACGTGGGTGTAGGTGAAGGACATCCGTGGCAGCTCGTCCGGGTCCACCTGGTCATAACCGCTGCTCGGGAAGCGCAGGTCCTGTGCGGATACCTCTTGCTGATCGCCCTCCTGGTGGTCGGTGATGCGACAACTGGTCAGGAGCGCGCCAGCGAGGAATGGCAGGTACCAGGATATCCGGCGGGGTCCCATCATCGGTCAGCTCTCCAGTAATCCGCGTCCCACCTTCCGGATGCGTCCGTCCGTGCGCATCTCGATGAACAGCTTGTCCAGCACGCCATTGATGAAGTTCTTGCTCTTCGGGGTGCTGTAGGCCTTGGCGATCTCGATGTACTCGTTCATCGTCACCTTCACGGGGATCTGGTCGAACACCCGCACCTCGGTCAGGGCCATCTGCATGAGGATCATGTCGCTCAACGCGATACGGTCGCTCTCCCAGTTGCTGGATCGCTCTGAAATGGCCTTTTCATGCTCCGATGCGAATTCGATGGTCTTCCTGAACAGCAGGGAGGTGAATTCCTGGTCCTCCTTGGTCCCGGAGCCCAGATCAGCGACCAACAGGTCCCCGGTATCGTCGGGGCGCATCTGCTCGAGAGTCCGTTTCACCAAACCGGCGGCCAGGTCCATATCCTCCAGCCATGCGATGTTGCGTGCCTCGAACACTTCTTGTAGGGCCTCATTGTTCGCGATCAGGTCCGTGAACAGCGCGATGGCGAATCGTTGGTCATGCTTGAAATCACCGCCGCTCTCGATCATATAGGCCTTCACGGCATCGTTGTTCTCCAGTTCCCGGTACATCGCCGCGAACAACTCGTGATGGCCCACCCAGCTGATCCGACGCTTCTCGCACTCCAGGCGCAGCCGTTCGCTCGTGGCGATGGACATCACGACGGGATTGTCCACGAACCGTCGATTGGGATTCAGGTCCTCGGGTGTGGGCAGCCTCTTCTTCTTCCGCTCCTCGAAAACGAGTTCGGCGACATGCCGCAGTTCCCCGAATACGAGCAACAACGACAAGTAGAGGTCTGTCGTCCGTTCAATGCTGGCGAAGAGCTCCTTCTCGATCCGCGCCGCACTCGCGTCGTCGCTCTGCCAGTAGGCATAGAGCGACTGGAAGGCTTTGATGCGGAGGTAGCGGCGGTTGAGCATGGAAGGATCCTTCGCGAAATGGCGGTCAGAAGCGCATGCCGGCTTCCCGGATGCTGTTGATGCGTTCCTCGGCCGCCTGGTTGGCAGCGAGGTAGGTGGGAATGCCTTTTTCCGCGCTGGCCTTGAATATGCGCAGTGCCGTTTCGTAGATGCCCTCGGTCTGCCGCAGGGCGGCCTTCCGGTTGTATCCCTTTCGTTCCCAGGCACAGTTGATGATCCCGCCGGCGTTGATCAGGTAGTCCGGTGCATAAAGGATGCCTTTCTCCATCACAGTGCGACCATGCACCGCTTCATCGGCCAGCTGGTTGTTCGCCGCACCAGCGATCACGCTGCACTTCAAGCGTTTCAGGGTGTCATCGTTCACCGTTGCGCCCAAGGCACAGGGCGAATAGATGTCCATGTCCACGTCATAGATGGCATCCGGCTTCACGAGCGTGATCGAGGGGAATTCGGCTTTGATGGCGGCCAGCTTGTCATCGTGGATGTCCGTCAGGAACACGGTGGCACCGTCCTTCACCAGGAGGGCCACCAGACCTTTTCCCACGTTCCCGGCTCCTTGTACGGCCACTTTACGGCCGCTGAGGTCATCCGTGCCGTAGGCGGTCTTGGCAGCGGCCTTCAGCCCACAGTAGACGCCGTAGGCCGTTACCGGGCTCGGGTCGCCGCTCCCACCCATCTCTTCCGGAAGTCCGGCCACGTATCGGGTCTCCTTCAATACGTTCACCATTTCGGTGATGTTCATCCCCACGTCCTCCGCAGTGATGTACCGACCGTTCAGGCTATCCACGAAGCGGCCGAAGCGTCTGAACATGGCCTCGGTCTTCTGGGTGCGCGCATCCCCGATGATCACGGCCTTGCCGCCTCCCAGGTCGAGGCCCGCGAGCGAACTCTTATAGGTCATGCCACGGCTCAACCGCAATACGTCGTTCAAGGCTTCCACCTCGGAGGCGTAGGGCCACATGCGTGTCCCACCCAACGCAGGACCCAGGGTGGTGTCGTGGATGGCGATGATGGCCTTCAGCCCCGTCGATCGGTCGTGACAGAAGAGGACCTCTTCGTGATCGTGCTTCTCCATCCGGCCCAGCACCAGGTCGGTTGTGACGCTCTTGATGGTGGTGTTGACCATGGCTTCGCTCATTTCAAAGTTCGATATCCGTCCGCACCGCGGGCAGCGGCCCGCTCCTTCGCTCCCGGTCTACCTTTGCCACGCCGTTCTCATGGCACCTTTCCGGAGAGCGGCGCAAAAGTAGCACGTTCCTGCCCCACGATGCGACCGCTCCTGAAGCTGAACCCCTACCTGGCGAAGTACCGGTGGCACCTTCTTCTTGGGACCGTGTTCATCACGCTCAGCAACCTATTCGCGGTGTATTCCCCACAGGTGGTGCGCGAGGCCATCGATCTCATCGCCCAAGGGATCGCGAGGCTCGATGGCCCGGTTCCGGATGGCCTTGCCGTGCCATCGACCTTGGACGTATGGCTCGGTTGGACCGGTCTGGACCTTCAAGCGTACCTGAATGAACGCCTGGAAGCCGATGGCATGAAGGCCATGGTGGTCTGGTGTGCCGGTCTGCTCGCCATACTCTATCTCGTCTTCTCGCTACTGAAGGGCTTCTTCATGTTCCTCATGCGACAGACCATCATCGTGGTGAGCCGTTTGATCGAGTATGACCTTAAGAACAGGATCTACGAGCACTACCAGCAGTTGGACCGGGCGTTCTACAAACGGAACAGCACCGGTGATCTGATGAACCGGATCAGTGAGGATGTCGGCAAGGTGCGCATGTACCTCGGGCCGGCGATCATGTACACCATCAACCTCGTGGTCCTGTTCGTGCTGTGTATCGCGTTCATGCTGAACGTGAACGTTGAACTGACGCTCTGGACCCTGGCCCCCCTCCCGATCATGAGCGTGATCATCTACCGGGTGAGCGATGTGATCAACCTGCGGAGCATGAGGGTGCAACAAGAACAAAGTCGGTTGAGTTCCCTGGCCCAGGAGAGCTTCAGCGGGGTCCGCGTGCTCCGTTCCTATGCGAAGGAGGATTCGGCTGTTGAGCGTTTCGCGGAAGCGGCGGATGCGTACCGGACCCGCACCATGGCCCAGGCCCGGGTCGATGCCCTCTTCATGCCGTCCATCATGCTGTTGATCGGACTGAGCACGGTGATCACGATCTTCATCGGTGGGCGGAAGCTCTTGAATGGTGATCCAACGGTGACCGTGGGGAACATCGCCGAGTTCGTGATCTATGTGAACATGCTCACCTGGCCCTTCGCCTCCGTTGGATGGGTCACCTCCCTGGTTCAGCAGGCATCAGCCAGCATGGTCAGGGTGAATGAATTCCTGGATACCCGCCCGGCCATACGAAGCGAGGCGGATGACCTTGTCGAGGTCCATGGCGGCATCACCTTCGATAACGTGAGCTTCACCTATCCGGATACGGGGGTCAAGGCATTGGATGGGGTGTCCTTCCATGTACAGGCCGGTACGAGGTTGGCTGTCGTGGGGCACACCGGATCCGGGAAGAGCACCCTGGCCGAGCTCATCGGACGTGTCTACGACGCCTCGGAGGGCGAGGTGCGGATCGACGGGACCCCGATCCGCCGGGTCTCCCTGTCCAAACTGCGGAGCCGGTCGAGCGTGGTCCCGCAGGAAGTCCTGCTTTTCAGTGATTCCATCCGGAACAACATCGCCTTCGGGCTGGTGGATGGGATGGACGCTCCAGAGGAGCGCATTCAGCAAGCCGCTCGGAAAGCCCGGGTCCATGAGGATATCATGAGCTTCCCCAAGGGCTACGAGACCATGGTCGGTGAACGGGGTATCACCCTGAGCGGCGGGCAGAAGCAACGGGTGAGCATCGCACGGGCCATCATCGCCGAACCCACCATCCTGATCCTCGACGATGCCCTGAGCGCAGTGGATACCGCGACGGAGGAGGCCATCCTACGGGAGTTGCGCGCCGTGATGGAGGGAAGAACCACCATCATCATCAGCCATCGTATCAGTGCCGTGCGTGATGCGGACCATATCCTGGTCCTCGAACATGGCAGGGTGGCCGAGGAAGGCCGGCATGATGACCTGCTCGCCTCGAAGGGCATTTATGCCCGGATGCATGAGGAGCAGGTGTTGGAGGAAGCGCGTGCTTGAACCCCGGTGGAACCGGACCCGGCGGGACCGCGGCGGATTTGGATTATCCCTCCACTCCCCTATATTTGATTGGGTCTTGGAGTGTTACAAGGCTGTTGAGCATCATGCAGGACGATCGAGAGGACGTATTCTCCAAAGCGGTCCGCGCCGGAAAGCGCACCTACTTCTTTGATGTGAAGAGCACGCGGGGACGCGATCTCTACCTCACCATCACCGAGAGCAAGAAGCATACCCACGAGGATGGTACGGCCCACTACGACAAACACAAGATCTTCCTTTACAAGGAGGATTTCGACAAGTTCATGGACGGGTTGCGGGAAGCCTTCGACGAGATAGACCGACTGCGCAGCACGGGTGAGTACATGCGCGAGGAAACCGCTCCACCCGTGGATAAGAGCGATCGGTCCGGATTCACGGACGTGAATTTCGAGGACTTGGGCCGGAAGGACGTGTGACACGCCTGCTGCACCCCGCCCCCCTTACTTTTACCTGGTCGTCAAGCGGTTCGTTCCATGAGGTCCTCATTGCTTCTGTGAGCATGTGGAACCAGGAAGTCCCCGGCTGACCTTTGGAGCGCAGATGAGCTTCGATCCTCGCCAACAGCGCGTAACAGCTGCCGGGCTGCTGGTGGCCCTGGGCATCATCTATGGGGACATAGGCACATCACCGCTCTATGTGATGAAGTCGATCCTCGGGGAGCGACCCATCGACGAGTTGCTCGTGCTGGGCGGCATCAGTTGCGTGGCGTGGACACTGACGATCCAGACCACGATCAAGTACATCTTCCTGACCCTTCGGGCCGATAACCGTGGGGAAGGTGGGATCTTCTCCCTCTACGCCCTGGTGAGGCGCTATGCATGGTGGGCCTTCATCCCAGCTACCATCGGTGCTTCCACCATGATGGCTGACGGCATCATCACCCCTCCCATTTCGGTGAGCAGCGCGGTGGAGGGTCTCGTGAACGTGCGTGGGCTCGACCGCTGGTTCGAACCCGGAAGCAATGTCACCGTCGCGGTGGTGGTCGTGATCCTCTCGGGCATCTTCATCTTCCAACGGTTCGGTACCAAGGTGGTGGGTACCGCTTTCGGGCCGGTCATGGGCGTGTGGTTCAGCATGCTCCTGGTGCTGGGCCTGGTCGCGGTGGTCGAACACCCGGACATCCTGCGTGCCCTGAGCCCGCACTATGCGATCAAGCTGCTCACGGAATATCCGCAGGGCTTCTGGCTCCTGGGGGGGGTGTTCCTGTGCACAACAGGGGCTGAAGCGTTGTACAGCGACCTCGGGCACGTGGGCAGGAAGAACATACAGAGCAGCTGGGGCTTCGTGAAGCTGGCTCTGCTCATGAACTACCTGGGACAGGGAGCCTGGGCACTGCACGAGGGTGGTGAGGTCCTGAACGGCAGGAATCCCTTCTATGCCCTGATGCCGGATTGGTTCCTGTTGACCGGCGTGATCATCGCCACCCTGGCCACGATCATCGCTAGCCAGGCGGTCATCACCGGGAGCTTCACCTTGATCAGCGAGGCCATCAGCATGAACTTCTGGCCCAGGGTGAAGATCAAATTCCCGAGCGACGTCCGTGGACAGATCTACATTCCCAGCATCAACCTGATGCTCTGGGTGGGCTGCGTCGCGATCATGCTCACCTTCCGCCAAAGCAGTGAGCTGGAGCACATCTACGGCTTCTTCATTACGCTTACGATGGGGATGACGACCATCCTGATGGGCATCTGGCTGCGGTACGTGCGACATTGGCCTTGGTTGCTGGTGGTGGCCATCCTTGCCGTCTTCGCCACCATGGAGATCTCCTTCCTCGTTGCCAACAGCGTCAAGGTGATCCACCGCTTGAGCTTCGTGCTGGTGGTGCTGGGCCTCCTGAACCTGATGTTGATGTGGTACAAGGCCCGGAAGATCACCAACCGCTACCTCGACTTCAGGAACCTGGAGGACCATGCCTCGGTGATCACCGAACTGAGCAAGGACAGGGATGTTCCCAAGTTCGCCACCCACCTCGTGTACCTGACGAAGGCGAACAGCCCGATGGAGGTGGAACGCAAGATCCTCGATTCCATCCTTCGTCGCCGGCCCAAACGAGCGGACGTGTACTGGTTCATCCATGTGAACTGGACCGATGAGCCCTATACCATGGAGTACAGGGTGAAGGAACTCGTGCATGATAAGGTGATCCGGGTAGACTTCAACCTCGGGTTCAGGGTCCAACCACGCATCAACATGCTCTTCAAGCATGTCCTCCAGGAGCTGGTGGAATGCCACCAGTTCGACTTCAGCAGCAAGTATGAATCACTGCGCAAGCACGACTTCGCAGCGGATATCCGCTATGTCCTGATGGAGCGTTTCCTGTCCGTTGAGAACGAACTGAGCGTGGCGGATGATATCCTCCTCGATACGTACTTCTTCATCAAACGGTTCGCTTTGAGCGATCAGACGGCGTTCGGCCTTGATCATACGGATACGGTGGTGGAATACGTTCCGATGGTGCTCACCGAACCGACCCCCGTGCCGTTGAAGCGGCTGGACGGACCTTCGGGTCCGGTCCATTGACCTCCGCTGCCCACGGGTCGATCACTCCCTCGCCAGGCATTGCAGGCACGGGTCTTCCAGGAAGGATGCCTGTAGCCCGCACGCCGCCGATCAGCGCCGATCCGTCGTGCTGCTCCGGAACCTTGTGCGGCATGCTTCCGTAGGAACAGGCGGGCGCATTCCGCTCGTCGCCTTCGTCGCATGCTCCGTCACCTGTTCGCCGCCTTGTTCCTCCTGCTCCTCGGCTCCTCCGCGTGGGCCACGCACATGAGCGGTGGCGAGATCTACTGGGAGTGCATCGGACCGGACCAGTACCGTATCCGGCTGATCGTCTATCGCGACTGCGCCGGTATCGAAGTGGACCCCTCCTACAACCTGGTGTTGACCAGTCCCTGTGGGGACAGGAACCTCACGGTTTTCCACAGCGGACCGACGGAGCTCTCCCAATTGTGCGACCTGGAGCTTCCGAACAGCACCTGCAATGGAGGCATCCTACCCGGTATCCAGCAGTATACCTACACGGGAACCATCACACTGGACCCCTGTGACAGCTGGCGTATCAGCTGGACGAACATCTACCGCAACAACGCGATCGTCAACCTGACGAACCCCGGAACGCGGCACATGTACATCGAATCCATCCTGAACAGTGCCGATGCACCGTGCAACGATTCCCCGACGTTCACGAACACGGCCATTCCCTATGTATGCTTGGGATATCCGATCTCCTACAGCTACGGTTCCATCGATGCGGAGGGCGACTCCCTTTCCTATGCGTTGATCGGTGCCCGCATGATCGATGGGACACCCATTCCCTACGTTCCTCCCTACACGCCCGCCCAACCGATCCCCGGCATCATACTCGATCCCGTGACGGGCCTGATGAACTTCACCTTGAACACGGCGGGGAACTGGGTGGTTGTGGTACAGGTGACCGAATATGATGCGGATGGCAACGTGATCGGGACGATCATGCGTGACATGCAGTTCGTGGCCTACCCTTGTTCCAACATACCACCGGACGCCGCCACAGGCACGGTGACGAACCTGACCGGCCAGGCCACCGCGACCGGACCGCGCTCCATCCAAGTCTGCGAGTCCGGTGACTTCTGCTTCGACATGGTGATCTCGGATGCGAATGCGGGCAATATCCTTACCGCGTTCAGCAATGCCGCCCAGACCCTGCCTGGAGCAAGCTTCACCTTCACCGGTTCGAACCCGATAACGGCAACACTGTGCTGGTCCGCTCAACCTGGCACATCCGGGTTCTTCCCGCTCATCGTGAACGTCAATGACGGGGCCTGCCCGATCCCCGCTTTCCAGACCTACGTCTATTCCATCGAGGTTCTTCCGGGCCTTGCCGCCATGATCGCTGTTACCGATGAGAACTGCGCAGGTGACGGCAGTGGAACGGCGTCCGTGGAGGTGACCGCCGGGACGGCTCCGTACACCTACCTCTGGAGCACCGGAAGCGCTGAAAGCATGATCGTGGCCGGTGCCGGGGACTATACGGTATCGATCGTGGATGCCAATGGATGCCAGTCCGGCGACCTTTCAGCCACCATCGGAGCTGGCGCGCAGCCGAACCAAGCCCTTGCGGGATCCGACCTGATGGCATGTAATGGGGACTGGCCGGTGATCCTTGGCGGCAGCGTGGTGAACGCCACCGGTGGGGTCTGGAGCAACGGTGCCGGGCAGGTGGCGGGCTCGTGGCCATCGAACACCTACACACCCACCACAGCGGAGATCGCAGCTGGTGGTGTCGACCTGGTACTGAGCACCACGGGCAATACCGGATGTCCCGTGGCCACTGATACGGTGCACCTGTCCTTTTCCAACAACTTCCTCGGCCTCTCCACAACCACCAGCGATGCTACCTGCCACGGGAGTGCGAACGGTTCCGCATCGGTGATGCCAGGAGGTAGTGAATTCACCTACCAATGGAATGACCCGTTGGGCCAGGGCACCAGCAGTGCGAGCGGTCTGGCAGCAGGCAACTATCAGGTGTACATAGAGGGCCCTGATGGTTGCGATACGACGATGAACGTGGTGGTAGGCCAGCCTGCACTAGTGAGCATGGTCTCCATCACCCCCACCCCGGAATCCTGTCTTGGAGATGCGGATGGGACCCTGACCGCCACCGCCACGGGAGGCACCGCACCATACACCTACACGTGGAGCAATGGTGCTGTGGGCCCGGTGCTCACCGCAACTTCCGGCATGTACACCGTATCGGTAAGCGACGCGAATGGTTGCGGACCGGCCACTGGATATGGTGAGATCGTTCCGACCGGTAGACCGAACCTGGCGGAGGCCGGACCCGACCGTGTCGTGTGCCCGAGCAGCGGTCCCATCTACTTGAACGAAACGGTGGAGAACGCACCCAGCGGCGCTTGGAGCGGTGGTGACGGTGTGTTCAATGGTGTGTTCCCCAATGTGGACTACACGCTCGGTCCCGGGGATATCGCGGCCGGCGAGGTCACCCTGACCCTGGTCACCATCGGGAACACGGTATGTCCTCAGGATACGGACCAGATCGTTCTCACCATTCCGCAGAACTTAATAGGCATCCATACCGACCAGGTGGACGCCCTATGCAACGGTACGGCGACCGGAATCGCTGCGGTCGTCACTCCGGCAACGGACTTCACCTACCTCTGGCAACCGGGTGGGCAGACCACACAGAGCGTGGATGGATTGGCGGCCGGATCCTACTCCGTGACCATCTATGACTCCTTCTTCTGCGACACGACACTGAGCCTCACCATCGGAGAGCCGGACGTGATCTCCCTGGCGGAACTGAACAGCACCAACGAGACCTGCGGTGGCGCCGCGAACGGAACATTGACCGCCGTGGTGAGCGGCGGGACCGCGCCGTACACCTACACCTGGAGCACCGGTGAGTCCACATCCAGTATCACCGCCGGCGCCGGAACCTATATGCTGACCGTGACGGATGTGAACGGCTGCGCTCCCGTCACCGGTTCTGGAACGATCGCGGCGACAGGCCAGCCAAACCAGGCCAACGCCGGTGATGATGTGGTGGCCTGTCAGGGTCAATATCCAGTTGCATTGAACGGCACCGTCGTGAACGCGACGGGTGGCTCATGGAGCGGTGGGTCGGGCACCATCCTGGGCACGGGACTGTCCATACAATATCAACCCAGCCCGGCCGAGGTGCTGGCAGGAGGCGTTGAACTGACCTTGACCACCACGGGTAATACGACCTGCCCTCCGGCAAGCGACGTGGTGCATATCGCCTTGTCGAACAGCTTCTTGAACGCGGCGCTCGATCCCATCGATGCTTCATGCAGCGGGGATGCGAACGGTTCGATCGTCTTCACGCCCATCTCTGCCGGTCTGCAGTTCCAATGGGACGATGCATCCGGACAACAGACCGCCACCGCATCCGGCCTTGCCGCGGGCACCTACAGCGTTACCATCAGCGATGCGCTCGGTTGTGACACCACCCTGTCCGCGACCGTGAACCAACCGGATCCACTTGTGGTGACGGAGTTGAGTTCTTTCGATGTGACCTGCAACGGCGGTGCGAACGGGTCGATGAGCCTAACGGTGGAGGGCGGAACACCGAACTATGCGATCAGCTGGAGCAATGGTGCGAGTGGCGTTGGTGTGAGCAACCTCGTTGCGGGCTCGTACTCCGCCCAGGTGACCGATGCGCACGGCTGCACCACCCAGGCAAATGGGACCATCGAACAGCCGGAACCCATCCTTGTGACGACCGTGGGACCGGATACGGTCTGTGTGAACACCACGAACACCTTCTCCGCATCGGCCACGGGAGGTGCCGGTGGCTACATCTTCAACTGGGGCGGTCTCGGTTACAGTCCGTTCGTGCAACTGGCGTTCCAGAGTTCCCAGACGATCCTGCTCACCGTGGTCGACCAGAACGGGTGTTCCGGACCTGACACGCCGGTGTCCATCACCGTGCTGGACCTGGCGAGCGCCGAGGTCGGTTCCTATGGAGATACGACCACCTGCATCAATGGCGTGGCGAGCGTTGGGGTGAACGTGAATGACTATCCCGGCAGCTACTCGATCGCCTGGGAACCGATGGGATATACAGGAGCAGGGCCCTACTCCATACCGATCAACGCGGACCAGGATCTGCTCGTGACGGTGACCGACCAATGCGGGAACTCCGTCGAACGCACCATCGCATTGCGGTTGGACATCGCGCCGACCTTCCAGTTACCTGCGGTGATCGCGGAAGGATGCGCCCCGTTGCATGTGCAGTTCCCAAGCCTGGACCTGGGCAACGTGCTGTACACCTGGACGCTCGGCAATGGCCAGACCAGTCATGTGACGGCGCCTGAAGTGATCTATCCGCAGGGTACCTACCTGGCGAGCCTGACTGTCACGACACCCCTGGGCTGCACCAGTATGAGCACCAACCAGGGCGCCATCCATTCGTACGGTCAACCGGTTGCGGCCTTCTCCGCTTCACCATTGACCACCACCATCGATGAACCCGTGGTCGAATTCACGGACCAGAGCACCGGGACCATCGTTGGCTACGATTGGGTCTTTGGCGACGGCGGCACCAGTTCCATGGCGAACCCCAGCTACGCGTTCAACGAGATCGGCGTGTTCGAGGCCGAACTGACCGTGGTCGATGACCATGGCTGTGAGGGATCCACCACGCAGGTGATCACCATCACTCCGGTATATGACATCGTGCTGCCGACCGCGTTCACCCCGAACCCGAACGGACCAGGCGGTCAAGGCGGTGCGGCCGGTGGTTCCAACTGGGTGACGGGCGACCTCAGCAATGATGTGTTCTACCCCTTCGTCCGGTTCGTGAAGGACTTCCGCATGCGTGTCTTCAACCGTTGGGGTGAGCTGGTCTTCGAAAGCACCGACCTGAACATCGGATGGGACGGCTACTACCGTGGCCAGATCAGTCCCCAGGACGTGTACGTGGTGCAGACCTGGTTCCGCTTCGTGGATGGCAAGACCGTGGAGAAACTGAGCGACCTGACGCTGTTCCGATGAGCCAACTTCGCCGCTCGTTCCTGCTGATGCTGATCCCGCTGTCCTGGGTGGCCCGGGCGCAGGATCCGCAGTTCTCGCAGTTCTATGCGGCGTCGCAATACCTCAACCCCGCCCTTACCGGCAACACCTTCCAGGACCGGGTCGCGCTGAACTACCGGTTGCAGTGGCCCGGTGTGCAGCCCGGCTATGAGACCTACTCGTTCGCCTATGACCACAATTTCGCGGGTGCGCACAGCGGACTCGGTGGTTTCGTGATGCGCGACAAGGCCGGGTCCTACGGATTGTCGTTCACCACCATCGCCATGAGCTATAGCTACGAGGCGCGCCTGAACCGGCGCCAGGCCATCCGTTTCGGGGTTCGGCCGGGCTTCACGATGCGCAGCGTCTCTCCGGACGGTTACCTCTTCGCCGATCAGGTGATCCGGGACATGGCACCGACCTCCATCGAGCCCAACATGGTTCCCAACACGAGCTATCTCGATATCGCGGCCGGTGGTCTATTCTACAGCGAACGGTTCTGGGGCGGCGCCTCCTTCAACCACATCAACCGACCGAACACGAGCCTCCTGGTGGATGGGGAAGCCACCGTTCCGATGCGCACGACGGTGCACGCAGGCTATCGGATACCCCTGGACGGCCACAAGCTGATCCGCAGCATGACCAAGATGACCCTTGCCGCCCACTACAAGGCACAAGGGAAATGGGACCAGCTGGATGTCGGCGGCTACATCGAGCACGACCGCATCAGCGCCGGATTGTGGTACCGCGGCCTGCCGATCGCGAAGGCCTACCAACCCGGATACGGGAACAGCGAAGCCGTGATCCTCATGGCAGGGTTCGAGACGGAGAAGCAGCTGCGTATCACCTACAGCTATGACATCACGATCAGCAAGCTCACCATGAAGAGCGCCGGTGCACATGAGCTCAGCCTGATCTACGAATGGCCGCGTCGTGCAAAAGCCCGCCGCCATCGGGTGGTGCCGTGTCCTAAGTTCTGAGCGCCGTTCCGGGATCCCCTCACATGCGCTCGGGAACCTCGATACCCAGGCACCACATGGCCTTCTTCGTTGCCATGGCCACCGCGGTGCTCAAGGCGAGTCGCCGCGAACGCTTGCCGGCATCCGCTTCCTTCAGGACCGGGACGCTCTGGTAGAAGCCGTTGTATGCTTTCACCAGCTCATAGGCGTGGTTGGCCAGGGATGAGGGGTCAAGACGCGTCGCCGCCTCGTTGAGCACCGCCGGGAGTTGGTGCAATTGCTTGATCACGGCACGTTCCTCGGGAAGGAGCGGATGATCATCCATAGCTGAAGTACCGGCCCCGGCCTCATCGGCCTTCCGGAGCAGGCTGCGGATCCTCGCATAGGTGTATTGGATGAAGGGGCCGGTATGACCTTGCAGATCGATGCTTGCCGCCGGATCGAATAGCATGCGCTTCTTCGGGTCCACCTTGAGCAGGAAGTACTTCAGTGCGGCGAGACCGATCATCTCGAAAAGTGCCGCCTTCTCCTCCTCATCGAAGTCATCCAACTTGCCCAGTTCCGAGGTGACCGCACGGGCCGTATCCACCACTTCCTGTACGAGGTCGTCGGCGTCGACCACCGTGCCCTCCCGGCTCTTCATTTTTCCGCTGGGCAGGTCCACCATGCCGTAGCTCAGGTGGAAGAGCTCATCCGCCCACGCGAATCCGAGCTTCTTGAGGATGATGAAGAGCACCTTGAAGTGATAGTCCTGCTCGTTCCCGACGGTGTAGATGAGCTTCTTCAAGTCAGGGAACTCCTCGAAACGTCTGATCGCCGTGCCGATGTCCTGGGTCATGTACACACTCGTGCCATCGCGACGGAGCAGGACCTTCTCGTCCAGACCTTCCTTCGTGTTATCCACCCACACGGCACCATCCTTCTCGTAGAAGACACCCTTCTTCACCCCTTCCAGCACATCGGCCTTGCCCAGCACATAGGTCCGGCTCTCATAGTAGTTCTTGTCGAAGTCGACGCCGATGCGCTGATACGTGGCGTTGAAGCCGTCGTAGACCCAGCCGTTCATCTTCTCCCACAATGCGCGCACCTCCGGGTCATTGGCCTCCCACCTGCGAAGCATCTCCTGTGCCTCAAGGAGTATCGGGGCCTGCTTTTCCGCTTCTTCCCTGGATGTGCCCGTGGCCACCAGGGTATCGACCTCCTTCTTGTACGCCTTGTCGAACTCCACGTAGTACTTGCCCACCAGCTTGTCGCCCTTCAACCCACTGCTGACCGGTGTTTCGCCATTGCCGAAGCGCTGCCACGCCAGCATGCTCTTGCAGATGTGGATGCCGCGGTCGTTGATCACCTGCACCTTGACCACCTTGTTGCCAGCGGCTTCCAGGATGCGGCTCACGCTCCAACCCAGGAAGATATTGCGGAGGTGGCCCAGGTGAAGCGGTTTGTTCGTGTTGGGACTCGCGTATTCCACCATCACCTCCGCACCCGTTGGCGGGAAAGCGAGGATGTCCTTCGTCCCCGCTTCTTGCAGGAAGTCCAACCAATAGGCATCGCTGATGACCAGGTTCAGGAAGCCCTTGACCACGTTGAAGCGTTCAACGATGTCCACGTGGGCCACCAAGTGCTCACCAATGCCCTGTCCCGTCTGCTCCGGGCTTTTCCCGGTGAACCGCAGGAAGGGGAATACATTGATGGTGATGTCCCCTTCGAACTCCGGTCGCGTCTGTTGCAGCACCAGTGCGCGTTCCTCTACCTGTGTATCAAAGGTGTCCTTGAACGCGCGTTGCAACGCGGGGATCAGCAGGATGTGCAGTCTATCGTGGAACATGGATGGGATCGACCAACGGGTCCGTCCCGTGTGGGGTGTGCAAAGGAACGAGATGGCGCCTTTCCAGCGCTGGTATGGCTAAGGTGCGGATGCGACGGCTTCCTGCTCCGTGACCGTTGCCTTCCGCACATAGGGCCGGATGATGAGGCGCACGGTGTTCCTCCAGCTCAGGTACTTCCACGCCCAGCCCATGAGGACCTGCAGGCGGTTTCGGAAGCCTACCAGGGCCATGAGATGCACGAACATCCACGCGAGCCAGGCAACAAGCCCGCCGATATGGACCCGGCCCGCATCGACGACCGCCTTGTACCGGCCGATCGTCGCCATGCTGCCCTTGTCCTTGTACGTGAACGGCTCCATGGCGGACCCGCTCTGGGACCGGATGAGATTGCTTACCAACCACTGCGCCTGCTGGATGGCCGCCGGTGCGACCTGCGGGTGCCCGTGCGCCCAGTCCTCCTCGGTCATCAATGCCACGTCGCCCAGGGCATAGATGTCCTTGAAACCGACAACGGCGTTCTGCCGATCCACCGCGTATCGGTTGGCCTTGGGCACCACAGCGGCTTCCAAGCCGGGCAGCAGGACGCCTTTCACGCCAGCCGCCCAAAGCACGGTGTGTGAGGCCATTCGCTCGCCGGTGCTGAAGCTCACGACCTCCCCGTCATAGTCCACGACCCGCGCACCAAGCTTCAGATGAACACCCATGGACTCCAGGTAGCCCTGCGCCCTGGCGCTGTTGCGCTCGCTGAAGCTCTTCAACACACGGTCGTTGCTGTCGACGAGCCAGATCTGCATACGGTCGGCGTCGAGTTCCCTGTACTCGCGCTTCAACACGGTGCGACGGATCTCGGCTAGGGCGCCAGCCATTTCGACACCGGTGGGACCCCCACCCACCACCACGAAGTTGAGGCACTGCCGCTGGTCCGCCTCATCCTGTGCATAAAGTGCTGCCTCGAAGTCCTGCAGGAAATCGCTCCTGATGTCCAACGCCTGGGAGATCGTCTTCAGTTGCATGGCTTCCTGCTCCATGCGCGCATTGCCGAAGAAATTCGTGCTGCTGCCCGTGGCGACCACCAGCATGTCGTAGGCCACCTCGCCCCGGTCGGTATGCACGAGGCGCGCCACCGGATCGACACCGAGCACCGTACACATCCGGAAGGCCACATTGGGCATGGGGGCGATGGTGTTGCGGAACGGGTGGGCGATGCTGTCGGCACTGAGACTGGCCGTGGCCACCTGATAGAGCAGTGGCTGGAAACAGTGGTGGTTCTGCTTGTCCAACAACAGCACCTTGAACGGCTTCCCGTTCAGCCCCTTCACCATCTCCAGCCCCGCGAAACCGCCACCGATCACCACCACTTGTGGATAGGGCAATTGTTCATAGCGTTCACGGACAATGTTCATGGAGAAGGAATTCGTGATGCGAAGGTCCGCAACTTTCGGTCCGTTCTGGTTTCCTTCGTGCCATGGATGCCAACGATACCATCGCGGCGATAAGCACAGCACCCGGCATGGGTGCGATCGCCGTGTTGCGGTTGAGCGGGCCGCGGGCCTACCCCGTGATCGAGCGACTGGCTCCTGCCCTGCCGTTGGAGCCGTTGGCGCGTCATGCCTACTTCGTACCGGTGATCGATGCGGACGGCCGGATCGACGAGGCGGTGATCACCTTCTTCCCGGGACCGAACAGCTACACCGGGGAGGATGTGGTGGAGGTGAGCATCCATGGATCCATGTACATCCAGCAACGGGTGCTCGAGGCGATGCTGGACGGAGGTGCGCGCGTGGCGCTTCCGGGGGAATTCACCCAACGGGCGTTCCTCAACCGGAAGCTGGACCTGAGCCAGGCCGAAGCCGTGGCCGATCTGATCGCGAGCCAGAGCGCCGCACAGCATCGTCTCGCCATTCAACAGCTGCGTGGCGGATTCGGCGCCCACATCGATGACCTGCGCCAGCAGCTGATCGACTTCGCGGCGTTGATCGAGCTTGAGCTGGACTTCGGGGAGGAGGATGTGCAGTTCGCCCAGCGCGTGGAATTGCTGGCCCTGCTGGACAGGCTGGTGGACCTGAGCACCGAGCTGATCGACAGTTTCCGTTATGGGAACGCGATCAAACAGGGGATCCCCGTGGCGATCCTGGGCGCCCCGAACAGCGGGAAGAGCACCTTGCTCAACGCGTTGCTGAACGAGGAGCGCGCCATCGTAAGCGATATCCCTGGCACCACACGCGATACCGTGGAGGAGACGATGACCGTCGGAGGGGTCCTGTTCCGGTTCATCGACACCGCCGGCCTGCGCAGGACCACCGATACGGTGGAACTGTTGGGGATCGAGCGGAGCTACAAGAAGGCCAGCGAGGCGAGCCTTGTGGTGCTGCTCGCCGATGCTTCCAGGATGTCCGAAGGGGCGCTGCGCACGGAGGCCGGGCTGTTGCAGGAACGCATCGGCGATGGTCCCAAGGTGCTGCCCGTGCTGAACAAGTGCGATGTGGATGGCGTTCCTGTCACACAAGGCACGATCGCGATCTCTGCGAAGCAGGGTGTGGGAATAGAGGTGCTCAAGGAAGCTTTCCTCGTGCATGTGCGCGCGATGCAGACCGGAACGGGTGACATCGTGGTCACGAACGCCCGCCATGTGGATGCGCTGACCAAGGCGCGGAAGGCGCTCACGGAAGCGAAACAGGCCATTGATGCCGGCGTGAGTGGTGAACTGTTGGCGACGGACCTGCGCAGGGCGCAGCATCACCTCGGGGAGATCACAGGCCGTATAGCGCCGGATGACCTTCTCGGAAGCATATTCGGACGATTCTGCATCGGGAAGTGATGGGTCGCAGCGCTTGGTTCCCGGCAACCAGGTGGCTTGCCAGGGCGTCTTTGGGGTGGATATCTTGCCCCGCCCATCCGTTCATCAGTAGCATCACCCCCCACCATCATGTCACGGATACCGATGCTTCTCTCCCTGGTCCTGATGGCCGGATCCGCCTTCGGCCAGATGCGCCCGCGCGCGCCGGAGCCCTGGACCATCGGCTTCAGAGCCGGCGTCGGAATGGGTTACAGGACCCTCAGCGCCAACCTGACCACCCTGGAGAACGAGTTGATCATCGGCATCCGCAACGAACGAGAGGTGCCGAAGCTTGCCTTGACCACCGTGGTGAACATGGGGAAACAACTGGGCAAACGGATCGGGGTGGAAATGGGATTGGGATATCACCAGCTTGGTTGGGTGCATCGAGTGGACCTGGAGGACCTGACCTTCGGTGACATCATCGATCCGCGGCGCGGGTACATCTACGCAACCGACAACGCGATACCAAGCAAGACCACCTTCAAGGACTCGTTCCACTACATCGAGATCCCCATCGGTCTTACCGTCCGGGTCGGCAAAGGGCGATTGCGCTCGGTCTCAGCCGTTGGCATGGCACCATCGATCCTGATCGCAGCCCGTGGCCGGACGATCTACGAGTATGGTGATGGGACCCAGGAAGAAACACGATACGAGAAGGCGGAGGACTTCAAGGGCTTCAACTGGTTCGCCTACTTCAGCACCGGCATTGCCCTTCGCGCGGGTGATCGCTTCGAATGGCGTTTGCAACCCACATTGCGGTACGGCCTGGTGGATATCCTCGATGCTCCGATCACTGCGAGCCTGTACAGCGGCACGGTCGATCTAGGCTTCCGCTACGTGCTCTGACCCGCACCGGCCGGATACGGTGATGACCGTAGTTCATTGCGGTGGATCACGGATAAGGGCTCCACGTAATTATGGCCCATGGTACGGGCTCGGGCTTCGCGAACGAAGGAGGCAGGTGTTGATCTGAGCCGGATCCTGCTCCTCGTCGCCGTTCTCAGCCTATTCACGCTTGCCGCTTTCGGCCAGGATGACGGGCAGGAATACCGCATCCTGAAGGTCGGCGGGCAGGAGACCATGAGCGGATACCTCACCGCCTGGGTGGACATCGCTCCTGACGGGCGGACCGTCGGGCTGAGCGCGACCCAGGGCTTCCCCTTCCGATCGTTCCCGGTGGGTGAGGAGACGAATGTCCGGGAGTTGGACATCGGCAACTGGTACGCGGGATCGCGGGCACGGTTCAGCCCGAGCGGCAAGTACCTCTTGTTGCAGCAGCTGTTCTACCTGGACTTCGCTCCCAACAAGGATCGCCCCATCACTTACGAAGTGGTGGATGTGGCCAGCGGCCGTTCAGTGCTGAGGCTGGATGATGCGTACGCGGCTGCGATCACACCGGATGAACACGCTGTGCTGGTCCTGGGTAAGGAGGGCGTTCAGGTCGTTGACATCGCCAGCGGCAAGCGTGATGCGATCCACTTGGGGCGCACCGGGAACGCCATCGCCATCAGCACCGAGGGAGCCTTCGTGGCCGTGGCTCACCGACCCACCCGCGAGGAAGCGGCCACCCTCACCGCGCTTCGGAATGACAAGAAGGCCTTGAAGATCGCCGAGAAGCTCGGCCAGGTCGTGATCATCTATGACCGTTCGACCATGGCGCGCGTGGCCATGCTGGATGAGCTGTTCGATAAGGTGTTCCGGTTGGAGTACAGTCCCGATGGAACGGACCTGTGGATCCATGCGAAGGCACACAGCCGCAAGGGGGGCAACCCGAACCCGAACCAGAGCTATGTGGATGTCGCCGACGCGCGCACCCAAGTCATGAAGCGCACGAGCTTCCCTTCGCTCGCTCTTTACGAGCCGGACTTCCGCACGAGCCCGGATGGAACCCTGTTCGCGATCGGCAGCCAGCAGGGACGGTTCATGGAAGTGCATCTCTACGATCGATCGACCGGCAGCATGAAGGACCGCTTCGTCCTGAGCTACCGGCTCTTCGAGAAGATGTTCTCCAAGGCCGAGTTCCCCAGTGATGGGCGCCTTTCGTTCGCCTTCCTTCCTGATGGAAAGCGCCTCCTGATGACGTTCGGCAACCGCCTGATCGAATGGACCTACGCCCCATGAGAACATCATTCCTATGCATGTTGAGCTTCGCGCTGACGCTGACCGCCACAGCGCAGAAGAAGGAACTGCTGGAGGACAAGGAGACGATCCTCGCGCGCGCTGCGGAGGTGTTCGATGCATCACTTCGACCCGGTGCGGAGATGTACGAGACCATCGTCAACGAGCAGCTCATCGGCCGCTATGTGTTGCAGGTGAGCTTCCGCGACAAAGGCGACATCAGCAGTGTGTTCGTGGTCCGTGCCGAAGGGCACGATCTGCGCTCACAGAACCGGTTCAAGGACCTTGTTCATCTCTCCCAGATGCCCTTCAAGATGCCCAAGGGTCGCCAATACCGCATTGAACACACGTTCGACCTGAACGCCATTCCCCGCTAATCCCAATTCAACCAAAGCGCCTTGTGCGCAAGACCATGAAACAGATCATCGCCACTCTCCTGTTCACTGCCACATTGGGTGCCCAGGCCCAGGAAGAGATGTCCACGGTATGGGAGACCAAACTGGAGCATCGATTCGACTATACCGGCACGGGCACCGAGGATCGGGGCTACAGTTATGCCGCCGATGACAAGGAAATGACCGTGTTCGACAATGCCTCCGGGGCGACGAAATGGACCGGGCGCTACAAGGACCTGGCTCCCAAGTTGCGGAAGGTGGACGAGTTGATCCCCTTCTGGGAGAGTGATGCCGTGTTCCTCTTCGATCGGAAGACCGGAAAGGACCAACTGGCTGTCCTTGACCTGGCGACGGGCAAGCTCCTTTGGAACACCGAGAACTACCAGAACCTGACCGACGAGAGCATCGTGTACATCCCCGAGAAGGATGGCTTCGCGATCGCGTTGAAGGACCGACTGGTGTTCGTGAAGGCCAAGACCGGCGAAGAGCTCTGGAGCACGGACAAGTTCAAGGGCGCTGCGGGTCAGTACGTGGTCACCCCGGACGGCAAGCTCGTGATGGTCAACTTCATACCCGGCGGCCTTGGTGCCTTGTTCAGCGGGTTCAAGAACCAGATCGTGAAGATCGACCTGGCCAATGGCAATATCCTGTGGGAGAACACCTATATCGGCCGGGCCGAACGCACGGTGATCTCGAAGGAGTTCCTCTACGATCTGGATATCGTCGGCGACAAGGTCTTCCTGCGCATGAACGGCATGCAGGTGTACGATCTGAACACCGGTGCCAACATCTACAGCGCGGCCTTCGACTACACACCGGACAAGATCGTGGGTGCTCCGGCAGGTGCCAAGAAGTTCGGTGTGTACCACGCAGTGGCAGAACCCGTCGTGGTGGGTGATGACCTGTACGTGCTCGATATGAGCAGCAAGAAGAGCCAGTATGTGAAGAAGTACGATCGCAACAGCGGGAAACTCCTGTGGACAAGCCCGGAGATCAAGGAGGCCCGGGCCATCCCCAACATGTACGTGCAGGGCGACCGGGTGCTGCTGCAGATCGGTGGGAATGTGGAAGCACAGGCTTACATCTACAAGCGTGAGTCCGACGGCCAGGGCGGTTGGAAGATCACGGAGGAATGGCGCATCTGGCACCCGAACGTGAAGCCGAACGGGATCCAGGCGTTCAACACCACGGATGGCAGCCTGGTCTGGGATAGCGAACGCTTCCGCAAAGGGATCACCAATGCCGTGGTGGTCGAGGACCAGTTCGTGGTTTGCAGCGGCAAGGAGCTCTACAGCATGGACCTCGCCACCGGCGCGGAGAAGTTCGTCGTGCCTGTGGCCAAGGGCGGTGTTGGCAACGCTGACCAGATCATGACCTACAAGGACATGATCGTGGTGATCGGTGACAAGGGTGTGAGCACCTTCAACATGAAGACCGGCGAACCCGTGGCCAGCGGGAAGTACAAGAAGGCCGACCTCGAGGACGTGGAGGGTGACCGCATGATCCTGAAGACCGCCAAGGCCGACATCGCCTGCTTCGATCTGGACAACTGCACCTTCAAGGAGTTCAAGGCACGGAACGATGCGGTGACGAGCATGAGCACCGACGGCAACTTCGTGTACGTGTACGACAAGAAGAACGTGACCAAGGTGGCCACGCGCTGATCA
>JAKQEI010000261.1 GCA_029573495.1 Bacteroidota bacterium
AAGAATCCCGCCGCCGCGCAGGCCTACCAGGTGCGCGGGGTCCCCACCTTGATGATCTTCAAGAACGGGAAGGTGGTCTGGCGGCGCTCAGGTGTCATGAGCGCCACCCAACTGGAAGAGGCCATTGCACCCCATCTTTGACCGACCTATCCTTGAGACCATGCGCCGGACGACCCTCTTTGCGACCCTTCTGCTCGGGACCATGTTCAACGTGATCATGGCCCAGTCCTCGAATACCGTGGATGTTGCGACCCTTCAGGCCGAAATGGCCAAGAACGGGGTGCAGCTCGTGGATGTGCGCACTCCGCAGGAATGGAACAGTGGACATATCCAGGGAGCGGTGCATGTCGATTGGTTCAGCGATGACTTCAAGGCCCGGATCCTGGAGCTGGACAAGGAGAAGCCCGTGCGATTGTATTGCGCTGCTGGTGGCCGCAGTGAGGATGCGCGCGTCATGCTGCGCGAAATGGGGTTCAAGGAAGTGAAGGACCTGGATGGGGGGATGAGCGCCTGGAAGAAGGCAGGGGCGCCTGTGGAGAAATGATCGGCCCCCGGTCAGCCGACCGGATGCACCTCGACCATGCCGCGGCCGAGCGTTACCATGCCGCGCACCTTCAATTGCTGAAGCAACCGGGTGATCACTTCCCGTGGCGAGCTCAGCTCATCGGCGATCTGCTGATGGGTCAGGTGAAGGACATGTTCCCCGGAGGCCTGCGTGCGTTTGACCAGGTAGTTCCATAGCTGTTCATCCAGCCGGCGGAACGCCACCACCTCGAATGCCTCGAGCAGCTCCTGGAACCGTTGGGCTTGGACCTCATTCACGTACTTCCGCCATTCCGGATGCACCATCCACTCATCCACGTAACGCACCGGGATCAGCAGCAGGTCGGCTTCCTCCTCCACGATGGCCTGCACGGCGCTCATCCGCTTGGAAACGCAGCAGGTGAGGGAGGATGCGCAGGACTCACCCGCAAGGATGTGGTACAGGTAGCGTTCGTGACCTTCACCATCCTGGGCGAGGATGCGCAGGCTGCCGTGCTCAACGATCGGGATATGCGTGATCGTATCCCCCACGCGCATCAGCTCCGTGCCTGCAGGGACCCGCTTGCGGATGCCGACCTGATCGATCGCACGCTT
>JAKQEI010000262.1 GCA_029573495.1 Bacteroidota bacterium
TCCAGAAGACGCCGTAAAGCAAGGTGAGCACCGCGGGATCCTCAGTGAACAACTGACCGATCAGACCGTAGACGATCAGGTATATCACGGCCAACGCCGTTCCGATCAACACGCTCTGCCGCACGACACGCCAGCTGACGCGATAGACGCTTCCTCGGTCATTCGCTCCGGCGAAGCGTCCCACCAGGGAGCTTCCCGCCGCCGCATATCCATCGATGAAGAAAGCACTGAACAACCAGACCTGCATGGCGATGCTGTGGGCACCGATGTATGCCTGGCCGTAACCCGTGGCAAAGCGGTTGCCGAGGTAGTAGCAAAGGTTCAGAGCGAGGGTACGTGCGAACAGGTTGCCACTGAGCAGCCACAAGCCGAGCAGCTCCGGATGGCGCCAGCTCATGGGAAGGAGCGGGAACGGGGTCTTGCGCCACATGATCCAAAGGGCCACCGCGAACATCACCAGCTGGGCGATCAAACTGGCCCACGCGCTACCGACGATCCCAAGACCTTCCATGGTCCCGAACCCGAATATCAGGGGCGGGTTGAGTATCAGGTTCACCACTGCGCCCAGCAAGCTGATCCACATGCCCCAACGCAGGTTCTGGATGCCCCGGAAGGCTCCCGTGATGGCGAAGGTGGCCAGCACCACCGGGAAACCGTAGCTCCGCACACGGAAGTACATGACGGCCTTCTCCAGCACCGCCCCCTCCGCGTTGTACAGCTGGAAGATCCCCTCGGCGAACACGTTGGTCACCGCGAGGAAGAGGAGGCCCAGGAGGAAGTTCATCCATACCGCGATCGGCACCAGACCGGCCACCGTCTCCAACTTGCGTTCACCATAATACCGCGCCACCACCGCGAGGACCGCACTGCGCGTCTGCGCCAGCACCCATACGACCAGGAGGAAGAAGCTGCTGGCGATACCCACCGCGGCGAGGTCGGCGGTCCCGAGCCTGCCCACGAAGGCCGTATCCACCAGCGAGATGATCGGCTCGGCGATGCCGCTGATGATCGCCGGAACGGCCAGGCGGTCCAGGTCGCGCGGCTCGAAGGGGCGGGGTATGCGGCGTACGTTGGGTGAACGGCTCACGGGCCTGCAAAGATGCGGCGGTCATCACCGCCCGGCCTTCTCCACCTTGTACACCATCCAGGGCGCGGGCCCCTCATCCCAGGTGTACACGCGCATCAACCGGTCGCTCCAACTCGGTTGAGAACGCCTGATCGGAACCAGGTGAGGATCCGGAGGAAGAGAAGGGTACAGGTCTTCCGGGGCGATCAAGAAGTCCAGATCCTGCGGTAGG
The DNA here is from genome assembly GCA_029573495.1 of Bacteroidota bacterium. Lineage (GTDB taxonomy): Bacteria > Bacteroidota > Bacteroidia > Flavobacteriales_F > PHOS-HE28 > PHOS-HE28. The sequence goes on from JAKQEI010000262.1 coordinate 1,299, forward strand.
GGATCACCCGGTCCGATGATCACTTCCTGTGTTCCCGGCGGTGCGTAGAAGGCTGGCAGGGTGATACGCCAGGCGGTCGCAGGTTCCACTACATAGCCGATGCGGTCACCCGGTCGGGTGCTCTTTAAGAGTGCCATCGCCAACCGGACCCGCCCTTCACCGGCTGGGGTGCTCACCACCATCGCGAGCCCCAGAAGGTTGGCGATCATCACTACCACCGTGCTCGCGTTCAGGACCCATCGCGGGAGACGGACCAACGGACCGGCGAGGATGGACCAGGCTTCGATCAGGAGCCACGGTGCCAACGGCGCCAACGGGTAGAGGAAGCGGACCTCCTTGTGGGACAGGATGCTGTGGGCGATCAAGAAGGGCAGCATCATCCATACGAGCAGGTGCCTCGGTCTGTGGATGAGCAGCACGCCGAAGGCCAGCAGCATCAACGCACCGATCGGTGGGATGGCGTACTTGATGATCCAGGGCGGGTAGTACCACCAGGGCAGCGTATCGAACTGAACAGCCGGATCGGCGCCGAAGCCGAGCGCGATATAGTGCCCAAGGGTGAGGATAGGACGGGCATAGAAGAGCACATCCAGGAGCGCCCCGGCGATCAAAGTGGCCGTAAGTGCCATGATGATCGTGGCGATCCGCCGGACAGGTCCCTTGCCAACGAGCCGCATCCATGCCAGCAACGACAAGACGATCAGTGCGGTTGCCGGGCGACATAGGATGGCGACCCCTGCGCACACACCCGCCTGCCACATCCACCCCGGTTGCTTACCCGAACGGAGCAAGGCCGTCACCGTGAAGACCAGAAAGACCGCCGACCAGCCTTCGCTGCTGTACCGGACCGCAAGGAAGGGGAGGAACCACAGTCCGTAAGCGAGCAGGATGTAGGCCTTGTCCAGCCGTTCACGGTGTTCGCCCATCGTTGCCTGCAGGAGCCCACGCATGGCGAGCAACGCAAGCATTGCCGTGAGCAGGCGGAGCAGGAACGCGCGTGTGAAGGGGTCGTCAAGGCCAACGAGGGCGGCTGCCTTGAACATGACCGTCGCGATCCAGGGTTGCAGCGATGAACGGATGCCGGCAGCGAACTCCCAGGGCAGATGCTCCGCAGGTAGCTCGCCGAGCTTCCATTGGGCGAAGGCGATGATCTGGAAATGCTCGTCGGCGCTGTGGTAGCCCGTGCTGAACCACGCGGTCGTGAAGTACAGCAGGCATGCGCCGATGAAGACGGTGCGGTGGAAGCGCGGGAGGCTCACTGCACGAAATTGCGGAAAAGCGAACGGGCCCCGAAAGGCCCGTTCGGATCTTATTGGGCAGGACGGTCACTCGTGGACCACGTACAATGGGTTGTCGCCACCGATGGATTGGAGGATCAGGTCGCGATCGTTGTTCGATCCAGCGTACTTCACAACGCCATCAAGGTTCACATCTTCGTTGTAATAGCCGCTCACGGTGGCCGTTGGGCTGTTCCCTCCGATGCGCTGCAGGATGGCATCACGGTCGTTGTTGACACCTGCATAGGAGATGCACTGATGTCCTTCGGTGTATAGAGCGTTACCCGCGCGTAGATGTGGTATAGTGCCGATGAACACGCGCGTGTCTTCTCCGAAAACCGGCGCTGCGGTCAGATCCACGCATTGGCTAAGCTGGTCGACCTGGAATGGGCCGAATGTAACTGGTAAATGATTCCGATGGATCACGCGCAGATAGTATGTTCCTGATGGCGCATCGAAAGAAACGCTCGCCCCGTAGTGCTCTGCAGAGCGAACGCAACCGTTGCTTAAGAGCAGTGCGTTGGTGGATGCCACATGGCTCATGACCGAGCCGTCCGTGTGTAGTTCGAGGTGCACCCAGTCCACGAGTTTTGCGTATGGATGGATCAGCAGTGCATCACCCGGCAATGACTCGCCACCATTGTTAAGGGGACTTGATAGTAGTTCACTGTACGGTTCCATGGAAGGGAGCGAGTTCGATGCCAGAAGAGATGTACGCATGAGATGAGCCTCCTCATTTTGGTGGGCACCTTGAAGTCGCAATCCCTCAACACCCCAATAGATCTTATCGGCACCTTCATTGATCACAGTGATCCTCACCTCTGGATCGAGGATAGTTGGCTCTGGTGGTGTTGCTCCAAGTTGCCAAACCGCGCGGAACAGATATTCGCCAGCGGAGGTGATGCGAATGGTATGATAGGGAATGTATGGTATTCCGGGTATATCCATGGGCGAACCATTCCACTCCGCTGTGCTCAACAGTGACCCAAAACACGTACCACCTGATTCCTCCAAGAAGAAGTCAACGATGATCGTATCCCCGGGTAAGAGAACAATCGGACAATGATCGGTGGCAAGGAATGAAAAGGAACCATTGGAGATAAGTAGCTCTTGTGCCATTTCGGGGGCCCCATGCTTCAGATAGACTTCGATCCGTGGGCCTAAACACTTCGCCCCAACGGAAGCCGGTAGCAGTCCAACGCTCCAGACCACTGCACTCAGAAATTGGGTGGGGAGCTTCATGCTTGGGCTGCTTCGGATGGAGAATGGCTTTCTCTTGCGTTGAAGATAGGACGAACTAATACAGAATGGTTGTTCTCATTCACTTCGCCAAAAGCGAACGGGCCCCGAAAGGCCCGTTCCATTCGAATGTGCGGTCGGTCATGCCCGTTCCAATTCTTCCCGCAAGGCGTCCATGAACTTCTCGGTGGTGAGGTACTGGTCCGCCGTCACCTTGTCACCGTGGATGCAGACCGCGAGGTCCTTGGTCATCTTGCCGCTCTCCACCGTACGGATGCACACCTTCTCCAGCTTGTTCGCGAAGTCGATCAGGGCCTGGTTGCCGTCGAGCTTGCCACGGAAGGCCAGGCCGCGCGTCCACGCGAAGATGCTGGCGATGGGATTGGTGCTGGTGGGTTTGCCCTGCTGGTGCTGGCGGTAGTGGCGGGTAACCGTGCCGTGTGCCGCTTCGGCTTCCATGGTCTTGCCATCCGGGGTGATCAGCACGCTGGTCATCAGGCCCAATGAGCCAAAGCCCTGCGCCACGGTGTCGCTTTGTACATCGCCGTCGTAGTTCTTGCAGGCCCACACGTAGCCGCCGCTCCACTTCATCGCCGCCGCCACCATGTCGTCGATCAACCGGTGCTCGTAGGTGATACCGGCGTCCTTGAACACCTGCTTGAACTGGGTGTCGTACACCTCCTGGAAGATGTCCTTGAAGCGCCCATCGTACTTCTTCAGGATGGTGTTCTTCGTGCTGAGGTAGAGTGGCCACTTCTTCGAGAGCGCCATGTTGAAGCAGCTCTCAGCGAATCCGCGGATGCTCTCGTCCGTGTTGTACATGCTCAGTGCCACGCCGCCTCCCTGGAAGTCGTAAACGTCCCAGGTGGTGGCTTCTCCTCCTCCTTCCGGGGTGAAGGTCATCGTGAGCTTGCCCTTTCCCTTGATCACCGCATCGGTGGCGCGATACTGATCACCGAAGGCATGACGGCCGATGATGATGGGCTGGGTCCAACCCGGTACCAGGCGCGGGATGTTGCTGATGACGATGGGCTCGCGGAAGACAGTGCCGTTGAGGATGTTCCGGATGGTGCCGTTGGGGCTCTTCCACATCTGCTTCAGACCGAATTCCTCCACACGCGCTTCGTCCGGCGTGATCGTGGCGCACTTGATGCCCACGCTGTGCTTCTTGATCGCGTTCGCCGCGTCCACGGTCACCTTGTCATCCGTCTTGTCCCGGTATTCAATGCCGAGGTCGTAATACTCGATGGGTACATCCACGTATGGAAGGATCAACTGGTCCTTGATCCATTTCCAGATGATACGGGTCATCTCGTCGCCGTCCAGTTCCACGACGGGCTTCGCTACGTTGATCTTCGCCATTCTTTGCGGTAGGTTGTCTGTTGTTCAGTTCAGGGCCTCCACACCGGGTGATGGGGTGGTTCCGAGGTTGCGAATCTACCGCTCTTCTGGAAGCCTTCCTTCGTACGGTTGAGGCGTGTGCCCGCCGTCGTTGCCGCGCCGTGTGCTACGAACGAATACGCCGTTCTCGAAGTAAGCCTTGCGATACACCTCGTCCTTCCGGTCGTAGTAGAGGAATTCGCCATTAGGACACCCATCGGTGTACCATCCGGTGCAGCTCACCGTGCTGTCGTTGCGCTGCATGATCAGTTTTCCTTGGGGGCGGCCTTCCGTACAGGTCACGCTGTATCGGCCCATGCCCATAGGAAAGGTGGTCAAGTAGTCCCCGGTGTGCAATGTTCCTGTGGAGTCCCTGAGGACGCGTTCGCCATGCATCTCACCATCGCGGAAACCGCCAGTCCACTCGACCCGGCCGTTCGGGTGATAGCTCGTTAGCCTGCCATGCATGTGGCCGTTGCGATGTTCGATCCGATAATGAACGCGACCATTCTGCTGGAAATAGAGCTCCGGGCCATGTTTCAGTCCTTTGCGGAAGGTGATGGAGTGTATCTTGCTTCCGAGGCTGTCATATTGGATCGCGATCCCGCTCCGAAACCCCTGCTCATAGGGAACGGTCCACATGATCTTCCCATTACGATGGTACCAGACCAGCTGGCCGTGCGTGCGACCATTCCGGTAGGTTTCACGCCCCACCGTTCTTCCGGTGGTGTCATAGGCCACGCCTTCGCCGATCGGGCGCCCGTACTTCCCACGGGTGAAGATCCAATACACACCGTTCTTCACCTCCGTGGTGTCCAGGTGCTGCGCATGAAGCTGGGATGAGGCCAACACGAGGAAGATGATCGTGGAAGCCCTCATGTGGTGATGTCGCTTTATCCGATGTGGGTTTACGGCCATTCCATGGAAGTGCCCCCTACCCCAGATCCAGATCCAATTCTTCGCGGAGCTTCACGAGTGCCGGATTCTTCTCGGCCATCACCCGGAATTTCTCCATCGGCGTGAAACGGGGCTTCACGGCAACCTCCTCCTTGCGCACTTCGAGGTCTAGACCGGGGTCGTCCAGTTGCCGACGGAGGTGCCCCAGAAGTTCCGGCTTCTCCTCGCGCATGTAGTTCTCCTGCACCGTGTTCACGATGGCGAAACTCACTTTGCCCGGTCCGCTCACCTCGGGTTCGCGCGCCATCAAGGTGGCGTGAAGGCTGTCGCGTCCGCGTTGCTTCTGGGTGAGGGCGTATTCCTTCCACACGCGTAGGAGCAGCGCGGTGTTCACCTGCTTGCTCGATCCGGGCATGTCGGTGCCACTATCCGCTTCAAGGACCGCCGGCGCGGCCTCCACGGCTGCCGCCACGGTGCTTTTGATGCTCACCTGCCCGGCGAGGCGCCGCTTGGGTGTGTATCCGCCACTATTCGGTTCGCGGGCCAGTGCGGCCGGAGCTACCACCGGTGCCGGACGATCAACGGCAGGTGCCGGAGGCGCTGGACGCGATGGTGCCGGCGTGGCCGCTACGCTGACGTCAGGACTTTTTTTTTGAGCCGATGGCTCCTCGGTGCCCGTGATGCGACACAGCTGTACCAGCGTCAGTTCCACCAGCAGACGGGGCTCCTTGCTCGCCTTGTACTGACTGTCGCATTGCGCCAATCGGTCGAGCCCGCGCACGAGCAGTTCGCGGTCGACGCGCTGGGCCTGATCGCCATAACGTGCGGTGAGGTCCTCGCCCACTTCCAGCAGCGGCAGGGTGCGCGGGTCCTGGCTCACCAGCAAGTCGCGGAAATGACGACCCAGCCCCGCGACGAACAGGTGTCCGTCGAAGCCTTGTTGCAGGATCGTATTGTATTCCACCAATACGGCCGGGATATCCCCGCGGATGATGCCGTCCGTGATGCGGAAGTAGTGCTCGTGATCCAGCACGTTGAGGTTCTTCACCACGTCCTGGTACGTCAGCCGCTCACCACTGAAGCTTACGAGCTGGTCGAAGATGCTCAAGGCATCGCGCAGGCCACCATCGGCTTTTTGAGCGATCACATGCAACGCCTGAGCTTCTGCCTCGATGCCTTCCTTCTTCGCGATCTCGGCCAGGTGCCTGCTGATGTCCGCGATGGTGATCCGCCGGAAGTCGAAGACCTGGCACCGGCTCAGGATGGTGGGGAGGATCTTGTGTTTCTCGGTGGTGGCCAGGATGAAGATCGCATAGGAGGGAGGTTCCTCCAGGGTCTTCAGGAAGGCGTTGAAAGCCGCCTGGCTCAGCATGTGCACCTCGTCGATGATATACACCTTCTTGGTGCCCACCTGGGGAGCGATGCTCACCTGGAGGATCAGGTTCCGGATGTCGTCGACGCTGTTGTTGCTGGCGGCGTCGAGCTCGAAGATGTTGAGGCTATGCCCTTCCTCGAAGGTCTTGCACGGCGCACATTGCCCGCAGGCCACCAGGTCTTCGCCGAGGTTCTCGCAGTTGATCGTGCGCGCCAGGATCCGGGCGCAGGTGGTCTTCCCCACACCCCGCGGCCCGGTGAAGAGGAAGGCCGAGGCCAGGTGGTTGCTCCGGATGGCGTTCTTCAACGTGCTGGTCACCGCCTCCTGGCCCACGACGGTATCGAAGGTGGCCGGACGGTACTTGCGCGCGCTGACGACGTAGGGGTCCATGGGCATCGGGGCGAAGATAGCCGCGCTCCATACCGGGCTGGGAAGCGGATATCAACAGCTGTGGAAACCGTCCAGGTGCACTTACCACAACCGTCCCGCGTGGTGGATCAAGGGCCCTGAGCGGAGGGTTCTTGGCGAATGTGTTGGCGCTCAGTAGCTTCTGTTTCAACGGTTCTTCCTACATTTGCACCCCAAAATCAACCGAAAGGCAATGACCAACCGGTACGAGACCGTCTTCATTCTTACTCCCGTTTTGTCTGAGGATCAGACAAAGGAGGCGGTTAAAAAGTTCAAAGACCTGATCAAAGCAGGCAGTGGCAAGATCCACCACGAAGAGAGCTGGGGGATGCGC
>JAKQEI010000265.1 GCA_029573495.1 Bacteroidota bacterium
CGCGCCAAGCGCTTGTGCGCCCGCACCCGGGCCGCGATGTCCATGCCGCAAGGTTACGGCGGAGGGCGGAACAGGAGCTTGGGACGAATGGAATGGAGACACGGATCCCTACACGATCGGAATAGCGCGGCTATTTCGGCATGAATGGGATCCGTGCGGCGGGTTCATTCTTCTTCAAGAGATCGGGCGGGATCAGCCAAATCGTACTTTCACCTTCCGCATGCTCACGGGACAACGGACCACCAAAGAGAATGACTTCGGCGAGTCCATTGAGGAACAACTCCTCGATGAAGCAGCGACGGACCTGCGCACTGTTCGACCAACCCTGCGACATTGGTTGAACCGGCACCGGGGCCATTTGATCGTTTGCGGGCTTGTTGGTCTGGTCACGGGTGTGATCTGGGCATGGACCCATCCCGTACTTCATTGCAGCCAGGCCACATTGATGGTCCTGCGTCCGATCGAACTGGATCGCCCGGATCCGGAGCCGGATAAGACAGGGACCTCTTTGGAGTCGAGGACCGCCTTGCTCATCACATCCTCGGTCATGATGGAGCGCATGGTGGACCGTACCGCGGCGCGTATCGTGGATCGGACCAGGCAGGCGAAGGAAGACCTGGTGGAGCGGATGACGGACCGGATAACGGCCTGGCCGGCCGAACATGGGGTGATCGAGTTGATGGTCAAGGATGAGGATGGCCCTCGTTCCCTGGAACTCGCCGCCACCCTGATCGAAGAGTTACGGGCCATGCGTGGCGAGATCTCACGTTCGCGTTTGTTGGAGCGATCGAGCCTGATCGAGCGTATCGCCGAACGTACCGCGATGGCCTACCGCGATCAGGCGGCCAGCGGGATCGAATTGCTCAAGGAGATGTTGAGCCTGACCAGCTCCAACGCAGCTGCCGGCATCAAGGACAGGCAGGAACTGGCCGATGACCTCCGCTCACGGATCAACCTGAACATGGCGACGATGAGCACGACGGAAGAAGTGCTGCTCGCTGGCCTTCGGGAGAACAGCGCCATTTCCGAACTGCTGAAGAGCGGAGGACCTGAGGAGATCGTGGTGCTGAAACGACCACAACTCATCTCCGGACCATCCTTCCTCCGAAGCTACCTGCTGCCCACGTTCCTCTTCAGCGCGGGTGCGCTCCTCCTCGCCCTGATGGTCCTGGTGGCGTGGTTCCGCTATGGTCATGAGTGGGAACGGGTTTTGGACGAGCAACGTCCAGGGCCTTGAACCTGATCCCGGGATCCGCGGTCATGGACAGAATGGCGAACGCACTGAAGTAGAGCGCCGCGATCTTCGGGTCATCGAGGAAGTTGTTCACCATCCCATGGGCCGCGTAGGCCAGGACCGCGAGCAATGCGTACCGCACCAACGCAGAGCCCCGCGCGCGCCATCCAGCGAACACCACGAACCCCAGCGTCGCCAGTTGCAGCATGAGGCCGGGCCATCCGGACTCGGCCAGCACGAGAAGGTACTCTGAGTGTGCCGTGCCACCACTGGAGAACAGCACTTGTGGATTCGCGCGCACATAGATATGCGGGGTCGCGCTCCATGCCCTCGTCACCAGGTGCTTCGGGATAAGGGAATCCACGGTCAGGTAGGTACGGTCCTCCGGGCGTTGGTATTCAAGGTATCTGAATTGGAAGGTCCCAGGACCGAATCCGGCAACCGGACGTGCATCGGCCATACGCAATGCGGATCGCCAACGATTGAGCCGCTCACGGTTGCTGGAATCCATCGACACGTCGGTCATGGACCGTAGACTCACTCCGAAACCGGCACCAGGGGAATAGGAGTCCACCGTTCCGTGCAAGGCCGACCGCCAGCGATCATCCTGGATCAGAAAAGCGGTGATAAGCAGCACGCCAAGCGCACCGCCTACGTAGGTCACGACCCGGGGCATGGACCAGAGCGACCAGACGACCAGGGCCCCAGCCATGCTGAGCCATCCCGCACGGCTGAAGGATGTGATCAATGCGATCAGCACGAGCCCGACCACGAGCATCCAGCCCATGCGCATCAACGCCCTCGACCGTGGGATCCTGACGGTCAGCAGGAACAACAGAACGAAGACCGCCGCAGCAGCGTATATGGTGTGGTCGTTGTAGAATGGGAACGGTGCGAAACTGGTCGCGCTCCTGGTGAGTGTTCCTCCCACGCGTAGGAACACGTGGATCATCACCAGGCCGAAACCCGCCACATAGGCCCACATGGCCCGATGGAGATGACCATAGCCCTGCTCCAACATCCGTCGTACCCCGACATAGAACACGAGGAGATAACAGGTGCGCACAACGCTGGCCTTCGCGCTCACCATGGGCATGCTGGACATGGGTACGCAGAGCACCATCCACATCCATGTGCAGAACACACACCAACTGATCGGGTCCCTTGGCAGCAGGTCCTGATACCGCGCGACCCCTTGGAACAACGTGATGACGACGATGCTCGCGGCGATGCCGATCAAGGGTTCCACCGGCACCACCACCTCCGTGCCGATCCCTGCGAAGAAGATCTTCACCGAGATCGGTGCCAGGCCAAAGATCAGGACCATGAGCATGGACCATGATCCTCGCACGCGATCGATCACCGTGGGCAGGGCTCGCCGGATCCTCATCCACCGAAATGTAGTGCAAGCCTCGGCTCCGACACCACTCCCGCCCCTTAGATCTTCCCGGTGCGCTTGGCGCACCAGTCCAGCCACTTGTCGTAGCGCTCATCACCGATAACCGCACGCAGCTTATCATGGTAGAGGTTCAACACCGCAGCGTTCTTCTCCAGATCATACTGGCCGGTCTCGTTCAACGAGGTGCATTCGGTCTCACAGACCGTCTGCAGGTCCATGACCTTCTCCACCTCCGCAGACGATAGGCCGATGCCGACCCATGCTTCCTTCGGTGTGTTCAGTATGCAGCCGGGTGTGCCGCTGGGCAAGGGGGTGATCGGTTCCTCCTGCGCTGCCACCTGTTGGGTACACAGCGCCAGTGCAAGGATGATGATCGTTCTCATGCCATTTGCGCTGCAATGACCGTACCTGAGGGTGCCGAACCACGGCGCATCGTACTCATCCCTGCTGGTGGGCGGCGTATCACTGACTATCTCCCCACCTCGAACTTCACCGGCAATTTGTACTCCATGGGCACCGTCACACCATGCACCGTGGCCGGCTCCCAGCGCGGCATGGCGCTCACCACCCGCACCGCTTCCGCGTCCAAGGCCTCCGCTCCGGCGATGCCTTCGATCACCCGCACGTTCTCCACTGCACCGGCATCCGTGATGGTGAAGCCTACCTGCACCACGCCTTCCTTGGCGGCTTGCCGCATGTTGTCCGGGTAGCGCAATTCCTTCATCAGGTAGGCTACGAGGGCATCGTCGCCACCGGGTGACTCCACACGGGTGAGGCTGCCGTTGTTGCTGGGCAGACTATCCAAGTGGATGGGTGGGGGCAGCACGAGCGTGTCCTGGGCTGAGAGGGACAGGCTGCCCGTGAGCAGGATGGCGGTGAGGATCGGGTGCATGTCCGTTCAAGGGTTGTCCGTATGGGTCTCATGGTCCCAGCCATCGGGATCGGTGGTATCCCCTTCCGGCGTGGTGTCCAGCAGACCCGGTGCGGGTTTGTGGTCGGGGTCCTGTTCGTACGCTTCCATGGTGCGTGGGTCCGCGGCTCCTTCCACATCCTCATCCCCACCTGCACGAGCGGGCGCTTCCTGAGCGGGTCGGTGACGTTTCCAGAGTTCGTTGTCCGTTCGGCCTTCCACCGGATCAGGGGATGCGTTCTCCACCTTCTCCTCCGGTGTACCGAGGCGTGTTCGATCCTTTCCTGGCGTGTTCATATCACACCACCAGCCAACATTCCTGCCAGGCTTGCCGTGTGCGGGGGCTTACCCGGTGCTGTGCACCACGGCAGAAAGCCCGGGATCGCTCCCGGGCCTTCCCCGATCCGCGTTGCGCGATGGACTGACGCCTACCCGTGGGTGGGCTTGCCCAATCGCTCAAGCATCGAATGCACTTGCTCCTTGCTCTGGCCGAGCTTCTTCTGCAGGCGGCCGTAGAGTTCGTCCTCCTTGCCTTCCTCGTACATCAGGTCGTTGTCGGTGAGGTCGGCGTATTCCTGCTTCAATTTCCCTTTGATCACGTTCCAGTTGCCTTTCAGCTTGTCGGTCGTTGCGCTCATGGTGTTCTTTTTAGGTTCGAACAAGGGAACACATCAACCCTGCCGGAAATGGATAGGCCCGTCAACCCTGCGATACCGCTCGCTGGCCATGCAAGCCATGTGGTGTGCGTACCACGATCTGTTGCTTAAATGGGACCTCGCTCAACACCGACCAACCGGCGAACACCACCTTGGCTTTCCAGTTCCCCGCGCAAGCTGTCCTCCTCTCTCTCCTGAACGACCATCCCCGTCTCAGCAGCATCGGATACATTCGCACATCCACCTGCCCATGCTCGACAAGGACATCCTCTGCGCCACCGACCTCACTCCTGCTTCCGATGATGCGGTGCGCGTTGCCGCGGCCGTGGCGGACAGGCTATCGACAAGAACCACCCTGCTGCACGTGCTGAACAAGAACGAACGCAGCGCGGAAGGCCGGGAGCAGGTGCAGGCGATGCTGGCCGCGCAGGTGGAGAAGGCGGGCTCCGGCAGCCGCATGACCCCCAAGCTCCTCGATGGCGACTTCATGAAGGCGATCGCGGAGGAGACCGGACAAGGGCACTCGATGCTCGTCCTCTGCACCCACGGCGCCAAGGGGCTGCGCCAGAACCTCTTCGGTGCGGACATCCTCAAGCTCGTCCGCCATGCCCGCACCCCCGCGCTGGTGGTGCAGGAAGGGGTGCGGTCGGAGGGCCTGCTGAACCGTATCGTGATGCCCGTGGCCGCGCATCCGGACATCGACAAGCTGCTGGATGCGGTCGCTGGACTGGCCCGTGCCTTCGACGCGGACGTCCACATCTTCCAGCTGGTGCGCCCGGGTGAGGCGCCCTCCCAGGAGCTGCTGGACAACAAGCTGAAGATGATGCGCCACCTGGAACAGGCCGGCGTGAAGCACCTGGAGGTGAATGAACCAAGCACCTCCTTCAGCATCGGCTTCGCCCAGGCCACCATCGACTACGCAGAGAAGGTGGGCGCAGGTGCACTGGCCATCATGGCCCATGCCTCGGACGAATACCGCTACATCGCCGACGCAGAGAAGGAGCGGATGCTCACGAACACCCCGCGCATCCCCGTTCTCTGCGCCTGAGCGCCCGGCTGGTCAGGCCGTTGCGCCCATCCCCGTGCCGGGCACGGCTCCCCGAAGCGCCGTACCTTCGCGGCGCGCCGTCATTACGGCGACCAGCCCGTCGTATGTCCTCCATCAAACCCCTCCTTGCCGGCACCCTGCTGATCACCTCCGCCGTGGCCGATGCCCAGTTCGGCGCCGGACAGGTGGTGATGCCCAATGCCTTCAATGCGGAACTGCGGTCGGCGGATGTGGACATGGATGGCGATAAGGACCTGGTGGGCGTGTTCGGTGGTGACCATGTGAAGTGGCTGCCCAACCTGGACGGACAGGGAACATTCGGCCCCTACATCCTCCTGCTCGACATCGAGGGCAACTGTTCGCTGTTCGAGGTTGCCGATGTGGATGGCGACGCGGATGTGGACATCCTATGCGTGAACGGCTTCAGCGAGGAGTTGCTCGTCCTGCGCAACCAGGGCGATGGCAGCTTCGTGGAGGACGACCCGATCGCCCTGATCGCCGACCCCAAGGCCCTGGCCGTGGCGGATGTCACCGGTGATGGCTTCGCCGACCTGGTGATGACCCTTGACCTTCCGGAAGCGGCGGGCCTGGGCATCATCGCGGGATCGGAAGCGGGCTTCGGCAGCATGGCCTTCTTCACCGACCTGCATTCGGGTCCGGCATCACGCTGCCTGCGCATCGGCGATGTGGACCTCGTCGGTGGCCTCGACCTGATCCTGACGGCTGCGAACGACAGCTTGAAGATCGCGCGCAACACCGCAGGTGACGGCAGCACATGGACCGTGGAGGACCTTCCGATCCTCACCGGCGACCTGGGCTATTCCTACCGGACGCCGCAGTTGATGGACATCGATGGCGATGGCGACCTGGATCTCGGCGAGGCACGCGGCAGTTCGGTACACTGGCTGCGCAACGCGCTGGATGAAGGTGGCGTGCTCGGCTTCGAGGAGAACGTGATCGAACCGTGGACCACGAGCGGTGAGGGCGCCTTCGGACGCTCGGCGTGTGGTATGGGAGCCGCACTGGTCTATGTGCCCAACAACCCGGGCCTGCCGGTCCGCTGGAACAACTACGTGCCCTTGCTCGGTGACTTCCCCGATGGACAGGATGTGATCGACGTTCCGCGCGGCAACCGGCTGCTCCTCGCCGACCTCGATGGGGACGACCGCGATGACCTGGTGCTGCAGGTGAACAACGAACTGCTATGGTTCCGCAATACACTGGCCGATACGAGCGTGGAACTTGAGCTGCCGCTGCTGGATACGCTCTGCCTGGCTGGCGCGCCGGTGGCCCTTCCCGAAGCCAGCCCCGCCGGTGGCCAATGGTACGGCCAGCAGGTCTTTGACGGCCTGCTGTACCGCGCCAACCTGCTCGTGACCACGGACCTGCCTGTGGTACATGCGGTCTTCCCGGAAGGTGCCTGTCCCCTTGCCGGCCAGGCGAACGTGCGGGTGATCGAAGGACCGGAGATCACCACCGTGGTGCCGCCCGTGATCTGCTCGGCCGACGCTCCCATCGTGATGAACGCGGTCCCCGCTTCGGTGCAGTGGTTCGGGCTGGATGGTGCCAGTGTGATCGATCCAGCGGTCTGGAATGGTGGTTACGTGGTGTGCGAGTACACCGACAACACCGGCCAGGTCTGCTCGGACCTCGTGGGACCCATCATGCGTTGGAACACGCTGCCGGCGGAACTGGAGCCCGTACCACTGCTTTGCCCGACCGACCAGGTGACCACCATCCACGTGGCGGCCGCTCCATCCTTCAATGTGAACTGGGAAGGTCCGGTGACGAACCCCACGGCCACCAGCGCACAATTCGACCCGACCGTGGGTGCCGGCACCTACACCGTGATCCTGAACGTGGAAGCATCGGGACCCAACCAATGCCGCAACAGCGATACCATCCAGGTGGTGGTGGGTGAACTCCCCCACATCGCCTTCGAGCCGATGGGGATCTATTGCGCGGAGGGTGATGCCATCGTGCTGGGCGGTGCTGAACCGGCCGACGGTACCTGGAGCGGAACGGGTGTCGCGCTCGGACAGCTCGAGCCCGCAGCCGTGGGTGCCGGCGTGCACCTGTTGAACTACTTCGCGGTGAGCGCCGATGGATGCGGGGCGCAGGCCTCCACCACCATCACACTGGCATCCGCAGCGGACGTGACCGCGAGCACTACGGACCTGCTCCTGTGCGAAGGCGATGAGCCGATCCAGTTCGTGGGCTGGCCGGCCGAAGGGATCTGGAACGATCCGCTGGACATGAACGGTCAGCTCGAACCGGATGGCCTCGAGCCAGGATCCTATACCGTGGTCTACACCTACGCGGATCCGCAGGGCTGCCTTCTCACCAACGAGGAACTCGTGGTGACCAAGGGCGCACCCAAGGATGTGAGCATCGCGTTCGTGCCGCGCCTTTGTCTCACCACACCGGCCTTCGAAGTGACCGGTTCAGCAGCCGGCACATGGAGCGGAGCGGTGAGCGGTGAGGGAGCAAGCGTACTGATCGACCCCGCAGTGCTTGGTGTCGGCACCTGGCCGGTCACCCTTTCCGTGAACCCGTTGGACGAATGCCCGGGTGAGGCGAGCATCAACGTCGTGGTGGACGTGTGCACCGGCATCAACGAGGCTGATGCGGCGCAATTGAGCGCGGCTCCGCAGCCCTTCGCCGAGACCACCACGGTACGCTTCGGTGACCTGCGCATAGAACGCATCGAGGTCTTCGATGCCGGCGGTCGGCGTGTGGTGCAACGCGGCTTCCAGGAAGGACATCCCCTTCAGACCGAGATCGATCTGCGCGGCCTGCAGGATGGCGTCTACGTACTTCATGCCTTCGGCAGGGAAGGTGTGGCACGCCTCCGCTTGGTGAAGGCGCACTGATCCGCTCCCATTGATCTCCCTTCGGTCCGTAGAGTGACCTCGGTCGGGTGATGCGCCCGTCGGTGATCCTTGAACAACGGTCTTGCGGATCGGTCCAATAGTTGTGCTCGGGTCGCTATCAATACGACCACCGATGAAGATCCTGCCCACCCTCCTCCTGCTGAGTTGCACACTACCCGGCCTGGGACAAGACCGTGCACCATATGGAGCGAATGACCTGGATGAACGCATCGATGCCTTCGCCGAGGAAGTGAGGCAGGCAATGCGGTCAACGCACGAGGGATCCTCGATCGAAGGACCATGCTCCGAATTCAATTGGATCAGCGCCAAGGCCCGGGCATTGGCTGCGGAGGTCCGAGCCGAGCGGGACCGCCTCCCGAACCCCGCCGTCGGACTCGCCTACACGAGCGCACTGGCGGCCAGCTTGCAGCCAACGGACCCACAAGCGGCTGGGCTGTTGTCCTGGTACGGCACCCATCAGTACGTGAACGCCAAGGCGACCCATGCCAGATGGTTCCCTGTCGAACGGCTGGAGGACATCAGCTATTTCGCCAGTGAAGCCGATAAGGCACGAACGACCCGGCGCATGACACGCATGCAGGAGAGGGTACTGCGCAGCGCTGATGAACTCTGATCGGGGATCCGATCACATCGCGCACACGCGCTCTACAGCGGACCACGCCAGGCACATGTTCGGTCGCTACTGCGCCAGACCTTGTAATGCTCCGTCCTGTCCGGCGAACGTTCATGGCAATTGCGATAACGCATGAAGACCACATCGATCGTGTCCGGCATGTCCAGGTGCTCGGTGGAGATGCCCTGTTCGAAGTCGTCAGCGATGGAACGTCCCGCCGCTTGTTCGGCCAGCTGCCATGCAGCATCAAGGTCGGCAGCAAGATCAACCTGGTTGTCTCCCTTCGG
The DNA here is from genome assembly GCA_029573495.1 of Bacteroidota bacterium. Taxonomy (GTDB): domain Bacteria; phylum Bacteroidota; class Bacteroidia; order Flavobacteriales_F; family PHOS-HE28; genus PHOS-HE28. The sequence goes on from JAKQEI010000265.1 coordinate 9,042, forward strand.
CACTGAACTTCCGTAGGTGGTGATCCGTACGGTCCCACCGCTCGCCTCGATGTGGTCCGTACACCCTTCCTCATTCGGAACGGGAACGACCTTCTTCGTCCCGACCGGGATCGGTCCAGCCTCCTTCATGCCCGAGCCGTCCTTCCGATCGGCGGTGTCGACGACCATGGTGGTATCCGCGATCGGCTCCTGGGCTACGACCGGCGGTGTTGTCGGTGCGCGATGACCACAGGTGGTAAGACCCAGCAGCATGACCGCGGAGCTGACCATGTCCGCGATCACCCGCCCCAGGCGATCCTGCCGGGTCACCAGCCGGGAAGATCGCCCTTGAGCCTCATCCATGTGCAGGGGAACAGGTCGATCAGTCCAGTCCCAGCTTGATCTGCTTACCGGGGCTCTTTCCGATCAGCGGATCATCCGGATGCCGTTCCGTATCCTCGATGTTCTGCGACTGCTTCCGCTTCACACGCGCCATCGGGCTCTCCTCCAGATCCTCCTCCTCCGGCGCGTCCAGGTTGCCCACCTCGTCATCGCTGATCAGCATGCGCTGTCGCTCCTCCAGCTCGGGCGTCATGGGCGTGAAGACCTCGTCGAGCAGATCGATGTCCTTCACCTTGTGCGTGGTGAGCCGATTGCCCAGCGCCTTCACCCCTTTCACGGCGATGAAGTCCTCGAGGTCGATCTCCTCATCCGGGCGGTCAGTGCTGCGTTTGTCATAGGCGATGCGCACACGCGGATGTGGTAACAGGCTGTGCAGGGTGAGCTTGCTGTTGGGGTTGTCCGTGATGAAGCTCACCGGATCCTTGGCCGGCTCGATGGTGAAGCGCTTCACCTGGAACTGTTCCTTCTCTCCTTCCCAATAGACGGCGCTCACCGTCATCGCGGGATCCCACTTCACCACCGTGGCGGCATCGTCGGGGAAGTGCGTGCTCAGCGCGAAGGGGAAGAGCTGGTAGTGGCCGCTGCGCGTGATCACCAGGATGCGGTCCTCACCCGCGAAGCGCCCGAGGTAGCGACCGTGCCCGGTGTCGTTCAAGCGGCGCACCGTCTCATCGAACCAGATGGGGATGGCGCCCAGTGTGCTGCCGCCGCGTTCCTTCTGCACCACCTTCTGGATCATGTACCGCGTGAGCAGGTTGCCCTTGCTCCCGCGTCCCTTCACACCCAGTTGTGCGAAGTCCACGTCGAACTTGTTCTTGCGCAGGTTCGGCCGCGGGCGCAGCGTCACCTGCACCACCTCCGCCGCGCCGTCCGGGTTGGCGGTGAAGTACTCCACCGAGCTGCCGGCCGCACCGCTGGTGAGGTCGTACTCCTTGTCCCGGGTGACGCCCGTGACGGCGAAACGCTTCATGTAGAACGGTCCTTTCGTGCCGTCCTGGTAGATCATGTGGTAGATCGTGCGCTCGTCGTTCTTCTTGAAGACGTCGACATGGATCACGCCCTTGCCGATGAACTTCTTGTCCGCCACCTTGGTCACCATCATGGTGCCGCTGCGGCGGAAGACGATGATGTCATCGATCTCCGAACACTCCGTCACCAGCTCGTTGTTGCGCAGGCTCCAGCCCATGAAGCCCTCCTCGCGGTCGATGTAGAGCTTCTTGTTCGCCACGGCGACCTTGGTGGCCACGATGGTGTCGAAGGGACGGATCTCCGTCTTGCGTTCACGGCCCGCTCCGTACTTCTTCTTCAGCTCCTTGAAGTGCTCCACCGCGTAATCCACGAGGTTGGCGAGCTTGCGCTTCACCTCGGCCAGCTGTTCATCGAGCTGCTGGATGTGCTCATCGGCCTTGAAGCTGTCGTACTTCGAGATGCGCTTGATGCGGATCTCCGTGAGGCGCACGATGTCCTCTTCGGTCACCGGCCGCTTCAGCACCTGCACATGCGGCTTCAAACCCTTGTCGATGAAGCTGATCACCTGCTCCCAGGTCTCAGCCTCCTCGATCCTGCGGTAGATCTTCTTCTCGATGAAGATGCGTTCCAAGGAGGCGAAGTGCCATTGCTCCTCGAGTTCCTTCTGCTTGATCTTCAGCTCCAGGTCGAGCAGTCGCAGGGTGTTGTCCGTGCTGATGCGCAGCAGCTCGTTCACGCTCACGAAGCGCGGCTTGTCATCCTCGATCACCACCGCGTTCGGGGCGATGCTCACCTCACAATCGGTGAAGGCGAAGAGCGCGTCGATGGTGTTGTCCGGTGATACGCCGCTGGCGAGGTGGATGATGATCTCGGCGTTCTCGGCGGTGTTGTCCTCGATGTGCCGCACCTTGATCTTGCCCTTCTCGTTGGCCTTCACGATGCTCTCGATGAGCGAGGTGGTCGTTGTGCCGAAGGGGATCTCGTTGATCACGAGGGTCTTGTTGTCCTCCTTGCGGATGCGCGCGCGGCACCGGATGCGACCTCCCCTTTCGCCCTGGTTGTAGTTGCTCACGTCCACCAGACCCGCCGTGGGGAAGTCCGGATAGAGCTCAAAGGAGCGCTTGCGCAGCACCGCGATGCTGGCGTCGATCAACTCGTTGAAGTTGTGCGGCAGCACCTTGCAGCTGAGGCCCACGGCGATGCCCTCACCCCCCTGTGCCAGCAGGAGCGGGAATTTCACCGGGAGGAAGACCGGTTCCTTGTTGCGGCCATCGTAGCTCAGCTGCCACTCGGTGGTCTTCGGGTTGAAGACCACGTCCAGCGCGAACTTGCTCAGCCGTGCCTCGATGTAACGGGGTGCGGCGGCGCTGTCGCCGGTGAGGGTGTTGCCCCAGTTCCCCTGGCAGTCGATCAGCAGGTCCTTCTGCCCGATCTGCACCAGTGCATCGCCGATGCTCGCGTCGCCGTGCGGGTGGTATTGCATCGTGTGACCGATGATGTTGGCCACCTTGTTGTAGCGTCCATCATCGAGGTCCTTCATGCTGTGCAGGATCCGGCGTTGCACAGGCTTGAGGCCATCGTACAAGGCGGGTACCGCCCGTTCCAGGATCACATAGCTGGCGTAGTCCAGGAACCAGTCCTTGTACATGCCGCTCACACTGAAGGTGCCGCCGCCCTTGGAGCCGGGCACACCCTTGCCTGCTGGTCCGCCTTCCTCCAGCGGTTCGTCCGATCCGATCTCTTCGCTCATCGTTCAATGCTGCCGGTCATTGCCGGCCTTGGTTCATTCCGCGGTCCCACACACGGGATTCCCTCCGCCGCGCACGCCTCCATTGTACAGGTACAGATCCCGGCAATAGGTCTCCCCGGGATCCACATCCAGGAATTGGACGTTCAACTCATTGTCGGGCATGCTGCTCGATGCGATGAGCGGCGCTCCATCCTGATCCACGAGGTAGGTGGTGGCGCGTGGGAAGTACTCCGTGTGCACCTTCACGCGAACGTTCAGTCGCAGGTACTCGACACCATCGATGGTATAGGCGCTCGTGCTGGTGTTGACCACGGTGAAGATGGCCGGTCCTTCGTAATCGGCGTCGAACGGATTCGTGTTCAGCTCCGCGACATCAAGCTCGTCCTTGGTACAACCGGCGATCCCCACCATCAGCAGCGCGGAGCAGAGGAGGTGCAACGTTCTTCTCATCGCGCAAGGGGAATGGAGAGTCCGGCATGGAAGAAGCCACCTTCCCTGGTAGGCACCCAGGTGAGGCCATCGAAGAGCACCTTCTGCATGTCGTTCAAGGTCGGTCGTTCCCACCTGGCCGAGCGGCGGTACATGAAGTAGGTGACCCCTGCTGCCACGGCGGTGAAGCCGATGGACGTGTAGAGACCCGTTCGCGCCGATCGCAGGTCGTCATTGTGCTGCGGAATGGTCTCCTCTTTCAACGTGCGGATGGAGCCCGGGGCCACGTTGATATCGTAGTTCTCCCGGTCCTTCTCGAGCACATCGCGCGCCTTCTGGTAGTTCGCATAACCGAAGCCGGTCCAGATGAGGCCCGCAGCGATGGCCACCGTGGGTACGGTACGGGCCACCCGACGCTTGGTCTCGTAGCGTCCGAGTTCCTGCCGGTACTGCATGTACTCCGGACTGTAGGGCAGCTTGAGCACGAAGTCCACGGTACGGTCGGCGACGACGAAGACGTTCGTGTCGACGATCATCCGTTCGGGAGCCCAGAAGGCGAAGTGGTGCAGCCCCTCGCCCAGCTTGACCTCACGCTGCTGCATGCGGTACTGCCTGTCAAGCACGAATTCGAAGTTGTGACCCGGATCGACCAGCAGCCGCAAGGTGCCGGTGTTCTGTGCCATGGCTGCCGAGCCGATCAACGACAGTGGAATTAGCAACGATCGAATGCGCTTCATCATGCGTCCAGTTCCACTTCGTTGGCTTCCAGCTTGCGCGCGATGGCCTGCATCGCGCCATCCAGGGCGGCCTTTTCGCTGGCCTCGGCCACCAGGTCCTTCTCCACGCGCAGGTTGTCGATGATGAAGCCCTGACGGTCGGGGGTGTTCTTGCCCATGTAGAAGCTGAGCAGGTCGTGCACCACCGCATCCTTGGTGATCATCACCGGCTCCAGACGCATGTCCTCTCCGATGAAGTTCTTGAACTCGTCCGGACTGATCTCACCGAGGCCCTTGAAGCGGGTGATCTCCGCGCTCTTGCCCAGCTTGATGATGGCGCGCTGTCGCTCCTCGTCGCTGTAACAATAGATCGTCTCCTTCTTGTTGCGCACGCGGAAGAGCGGCGTCTGCAGGATGTACAGGTGGTCGTTCTTCACCAGGTCCGGGAAGAACTGCAGGAAGAAGGTCATCAGCAGCAGTCGGATGTGCATGCCGTCCACGTCGGCATCAGTGGCGATGACGATGCGGTTGTAGCGCAACCCGTCCATGCCGTCCTCGATGTTCAGCGCGGCCTGGATCAGGTTGAACTCCTCGTTCTCGTACACCACCTTCTTCGTGAGGCCGTAGCTGTTCAGCGGCTTCCCCTTCAGGCTGAAGACGGCCTGCAGGTTCACGTCCCGGCTCTTGGTGATGCTGCCGCTCGCACTGTCGCCCTCGGTGATGAAGAGCGTGGTGAGCTCCTTGCGGTCGTCCTTCTTGGGGTCGTTGAGGTGGATGCGGCAGTCGCGCAGCTTGCGGTTGTGCAGGCTCGCCTTCTTCGCACGCTCGCGGGCCAGCTTGCGGATGCCGCTCAGCTCCTTGCGCTCGCGTTCGTTGCTGAGGATGCGCTGCTGCAACACCTCGGCGATCTCCGGGTTCTTGTGCAGGTAGTTGTCCAGCTCGCGCCCGATGAAGTCGCCGATGAAGGAGCGCATGCTCTGCCCGCCGGGTTCGATCTCCAATGAGCCCAGCTTGGTCTTGGTCTGGCTCTCGAAGACGGGCTCGATCACCTTCACGCTGACGGCCGCCACGATGCCCGTGCGCACGTCGCCGGCTTCCCAGTCCTTCTTGAAGAAGTCCTTCACGGTCTTGGCCACCGCCTCCCGGAAGGCGCCCTGGTGCGTGCCTCCCTGCGTGGTATGCTGACCGTTCACGAAGCTGTAATACTCCTCGCCGTAGTGGTTGGCGTGGGTCAGCGCCACCTCGATGTCATCACCGCGCAGGTGGATGATCGGGTAGAGCGGGTCGCCGTCCATCTTCGTGGTCAGCAGGTCCAGCAGGCCGTTCTTGCTTTGGAACTTCTGGCCGTTGTAGGTGATGGTGAGGCCGGTGTTCAGGTAGCAGTAGTTCCACAGCAGCCGCTCGATGTGCTGGTCACGGAACTGGTAGTTGTGGAACATCTGGCCGTCCGGCTCGAAGATCACACGGGTGCCGTTGGGCTCCTGGGTCTTCACCAGCTTGTTGTCCTTGCGCAGCACACCGCGGTCGAACTCGGCCACCTTCATCTCGCCCTCGCGCGCGCTCTCGATCCGGAAGTAGGTGCTCAACGCGTTCACCGCCTTGGTCCCCACCCCGTTCAGGCCCACGCTCTTCTTGAAGGCCTTGCTGTCGTACTTGGCACCGGTGTTGATCTTGCTCACCACATCGATCACCTTGCCCAAGGGCACGCCCCGGCCGTAGTCGCGCACCTCCACACGCGGACCGTCGATCGTCACGTCGATCTTCCTGCCGTGGCCCATCACGAACTCGTCGATGCAGTTGTCCAACACCTCCTTCAGGAGGATGTAGATGCCATCGTCGTAACTGCTGCCATCGCCCAGCTTGCCGATGTACATGCCCGGCCGCAGACGGATATGTTCCTTCCAGTCGAGGGACCTGATATTGTCCTCGTTGTACGTCGCTTCGCTCATCCTTCGATCGCTCGGAACCTCAATAGGGACAAGGGTTCTCGATGGCTACGAAGGTAGCAGGGCGCTCAGGCCCGGTGCCGGGCGTTCCGGGCCCTGTTTTCCACGATCGATCGGGGTTATCAACAGTCCCCTACGGCATCTGCTCCTGCACCGTGTTCGTCGGGATCACCCCGCCGATGCTGTTTAGGATGACGTCGCGGTCGCTCGCGGATCCACTGTACTTCACCACCCCGTCCAGGTTCACATCCTCGATCCGGTAGCCGCTGACCGTGTTGGTGGGGATGCTGCCGCCGATGGCGAAGAGGATGACGTCGCGGTCGTTCCCGGACCCCGAATACATCACCTGCCCATCGTTCACCGTGTTGCCCGCCCACATCAATGAGATGCCGTTGCGGTCGCGCATGGCACCGGTGCCGTAGGTGGTGGCTGCTACGAAGGGGAATGTGGCGGGCAAGGGCCCCAGGCCGATCGATGAACTGGACATGCACGCCAGGTGGTTCCTGTGCCGGATCGCGATGCGGTATGATCCGCCGTCCGTACAGAACTTGATCAACGTGCTCCCATCGGGTTCCATCAGGGCACCGTCCCGTTGGATCAACACCGCCCTCGACTCGAGGACATCGTATGGCGCGACCGGTGAGCGCAGTTCCAAGAGGACCCAATCCACGGCCGCATCAGACCCGCTCACGGCGAGGACCTCATTAGTGGTCGTCAAGGGGCCAGAGACTGGATAACCCATGGCGGTGTATGGCTCGTTCAATGGTATCAAGCCTTGTACTCGCAAGGAATCGTGCATCAGGCTCGCAGACGGATCCCATGGTCCGTCCAAAAGCGCAGACAGGATAACTTGAATGCCCGGAACGACTTCACACGGGACCTCATCTGTCACGAAGGTCACGGTCTCCGAATAGTCCGAACTGGTGCCTCCCTGTGTCCCTCCGGGTGAACACACCGCACGCACCTCTACATCGTAGCTGGTCTCCGCGCTCAGGCTCTCCAGCAAGTATGGCGAGGAGGTCAGGCCCGTCACATCGGTCCAGTCCACCGCTGCGGTCTCCTTGTAGCGCAGGTCGTAGGACTGGGCGCCCTGCACCGTGGCCCAACTGATGCTCGCACTTTGGTAGGTGATCAGGTCAGCTGCGACCGCA
>JAKQEI010000267.1 GCA_029573495.1 Bacteroidota bacterium
CCCAGTCCTGCAAGAAGTACATGCTCAATGCGATCAGCAGGAGCACGTTGAACAGGTATCGCCTTCGGTCTTTCCACCACAGGTCGCCCAGCCAGCTTGCTACCGGGAATAGCAGCACCAGGATCCAGCCGACGAAGCGGATACTGATACCAAAGCCTAACATGTTGTGATTAACCGGCATCGTATGATGCTCATATAGGGCAACGATAATGTCATGCCCGAACATGCATAACGGTGCGACGAGCAGCGTGAGGAGAATGCGCAACATGTTCACGAAATCAATGATCGCACCTCCACCCCCCACGCACACTTGAAGTGTCCTTTCGGGCAAGCCTTGTACCCATGCAGTCCGCAGGGCCGGCAATCCAGCTTCTCGGTGGTCTCCACGACACGGCCGTTCTCCCGCAGTGGGCCGAAGCCGAAGGAGGGTACCGTGCTGCAGAACACCGCCGCAACGGGTGCGTTCATAGCACTCGCGATGTGCAGCGGCGCACTGTCGTTCACGTAGTTCATCACCGCACCTTCCATCAGGGCCGCGCTTTCCAGGAGCTTCAGTTCGCGGGTGAGGTCCACACCGCGACCACTGGCCGAGATGATGCGCTGGGCCATCGCCGAATCACCCGGCGCGCCGATCAGGAAGACCTGGCGATCCGCAGGGAGCGCCTTGATCAGCTCGATCCACTTCGCCTCGGGCCATTGTTTTGTGAACCAGACGGAAGCCGGCGCGATACAGACGTATTCCATGTGCCCATGTGTCCATGTGGAGATGTGCTCATGTGCTGCCCGACGATCCGCATCAGACGGGTAGAGGCGGGGCAATGGCCGGCTGGCATCGGTGAGGTGTTCGATCAAGGCGTTCAACCGGTCCACCTCGTGGCGGCCGTCGCCGATCAAATGCTTCACCCTGCGTGTGAACAGGAAGCTCAGCGGGTTCTTGTCGTAGCCGACCTTCGCCTTGCCCCGCGCAAGCACCGTCATCAAGCCCGTGCTGAAGAAGCGCTGCGCGTTGATGATGTGGTCGTACTTCGTCTTCCGCAGGGCGCTGATCAGCTTGAACAGGGCCCTGGTCTTGCCTTCGCGCTTGTTCCAGGCATGCAACGTGTGGATGAAGGGATGACCGATGAACAGCCCATCGTTCCCCTTGCGCACCACCAGGTCGATCTGGGCATCGGGGTAGAAGACGTGCAACTTCTCGACGATGCTCGTCACCAAGACCGCATCGCCCAGGAAGGCGGTCTGTATGACAAGGAACCGTTTCACTCCTCTTCGATCAACGTGATCAGCACCTTGTCGATGCGGTTGCCGTCCATATCCAGCACTTCGCCGCTGAAACGCTTGTCCGTGATGCGATCGCCGGGCACCGGGATGTGGTCCAATTTGCTGAGGAAGTAGCCGGCCACGGTGGTGTAGCTCGTGCTTTCCTCATCCATCACCTCGGAACCGAGGTAGGCGTTGAGGTCGCCGATGAGGACCTGACCACCCACGAGGTAGGAGCCATCCGCGCGCTTCACGATCTCCGGGCTCGCGTCCTCCTCCTCCTCTGGCAGGTCACCGACGATCGCTTCCGTAAGGTCGTGCAGGGTGACCAACCCCTCGAAGCCGCCGTGCTCATCCACCACCACCGCGATGTACTGCTTGTTCTTCTTGAAGAGCTTGAGGATGGCGAAGGCGCCCGCACTTTCCGGCACGATGATGGCCGGCCTTACCACATCGGCGATCCTGAAGCCCGGGGTGTCCGCCTGTTCCAACAGATCGCGCACGTCCAGCGTTCCTTCGATCTCCTCCATGCGACCCCGGCACACCGGATACTTGCTGCGGTAGCTGTCCTTCACCTGGGCGATGATGGCGTCCAACGGCTTCGTGCTGTCGATCCACTCCACTTCGCTGCGGTGGGTCATCAAGGTGCGCGCCACGTGTTCGCTGAAACGGAAGAGGTTCTGGTGCGCTTCCGATTCCTGGCGATCGAGAAGCCCTTGCGTGTTGGCGGTGCGGATCATCGCCCGCAATTCCTCCTCGCTCAACCGGTCCCCTTCACCCTCCTTCACCGGGATGAACTTCATGAGCAGGGTGGTGCTCACCGCGAGCAGTTTCACGATGGGGAAGGTCGCATAGGTGAAGGCCCGGATGATGGGTGCGCTGAAGAGGGCGATGGCCTCGGGGTTGCCCATGGCCAGGCGCTTCGGCACCAGCTCGCCCACCACGATGGTGAAGTAGGTGATGCCCCCGATGACGACCGCCAGCGCCACGTTGTGCGCGTAGCCGCCGACCGAGGGCCAGCGCTGGAGCACCTGTTCCAGGTCGTCCGTGAGCGCCGCACCGCCGTATGCACCGCTGATGATGCCGATGAGCGTGATGCCCACCTGCACCGAGCTGAGGAAGCCTTCCGGGTCGGCCAGGAGCTTCAGGATCGTGCGTGCCCGCGTGCTGCCCTTGTCCGCGAGGGCCTGGATGCGCGCCGGCTTCACGCTCACCAGCGCGATCTCGCTCAACGAGAAGAAGCCGTTGACCAAGGTGAGGAGGACGATGACGAGGATCTCCATGCGTTAGACGGCCACGTTGTATTCACGCAGCGCGTCGTTCAGGGAGGTCTTCTGGTCCGTGCTGGCCTTGCGCTTGCCGATGATCAATGCGCAGGGCACACCGAACTCCCCGGCAGGGAACTGTTTCATGGTGGTGCCGGGGATGACGACCGATCGCGGTGGTACGGAGCCCCGCATCTCCTGCGGAGCACCGCCCGTGACATCGATGATGCGCGTGCTGGCGGTGAGCACCACATTGGCGCCCAGCACCGCTTCGGCACCCACCCGCACACCCTCCACCACGATGGCGCGCGAACCGATGAAGCATCCATCCTCGATGATGACCGGGGCGGCCTGCACAGGCTCCAGCACACCGCCGATGCCCACGCCACCGCTCAGGTGCACGCCCTTGCCGATCTGCGCACAACTGCCCACAGTGGCCCAGGTGTCCACCATGGTGCCCGCATCCACATAGGCGCCGATGTTCACGTAGCTGGGCATGAGGATGGTGCCCGGAGCCAGGTAGGCACCATAACGCGCCACGGCATGGGGTACGACGCGCACGCCCAGCTCCGCGTAGCCGCGCTTCAATTCCATCTTGTCGTGGAACTCCAGTGGCCCCGCTTCCAGGGTGCGCATGCCGCGCGTGGGGAAGTAGAGGATCACGGCCTTCTTCACCCAATCGTTCACGGTCCAGGCGCCTTCCCCGTTCACAGGTGGGTCGGCCACGCGCAATTCCCCCTTGTCCAGGAGTTCGATCGTGTGTTCGATGGCCTGCACCACCCGCTGCTCCTTCAGCAATTGCCGGTCCTCCCAGGCCTGTTCGATCTCCTGCCGCATCGTTCGCTCCACCGGTCGGTCGGCGACCGGCGGACCACAAAGGTGCTCAGGATCCCGGGATCGGACGTCGGGATGGCAGGCGTAACCTTGCACCATGCCCCGCGTCATCGCCATCGACCACGGTGCCGTTCGCACCGGCCTGGCCGTGACGGACCCGCTGCGCATCATCGCCACCGCGCTGGACACCGTACCCACCAAGGACCTGCTCACCTACCTCTTGGATTACTGCAAGCGCGAGTCGGTGGACGGCTTCGTTGTAGGTCTTCCTACCGACTTGAGCGGGCGTCCCACCGATGCCACGGCCGGGGTGGAGGCCTTCATCGCGACCTTGCGGAACACCTTCCCAACACGCTGGGTGGAAACGGTGGATGAGCGCTTCACCAGCCGCATGGCCCAACAGACGCTATTGCAAAGCGGGAAGGGACGCATGGCCCGCCGCGAGAAAGGCCAGCTGGACCGCATCAGTGCGACGATCCTCCTGCAAGGGTGGATGGAGCGGGGGCGTTAGGCAGGTGCAGGAGCAGGAGCAGGAGCAAGACGGGCAGACGCCGTTCCTTAGGGCTATACATCTGTCCACAACACGAGCCAAATGAACGTCAATATCCCGACCACGACCAAGCCAAGCAGAAAGAGCATGATAATCAGGAATAGACCCAAGGATAGTCCGGTCGTGATCTTGGATAACCATCGCCACATGAACGAAAGGTAGTCGTGCGTATGGCTGTCTGAGCTGTTCATTCAGCAAGGTCTCGTCTTGCCGACTGCCCCAGCACCTGCCCCTCGCATTAAATTCGCAGCCCGAAACATGATCCTCCCCATTCGCGCATACGGTGACCCGGTCCTGAAGAAGGTCGCCGCCGATATCGATCCCGACCACGCGGGACTGAAGGAATTGATCGCCGACATGTTCGAAACCATGTACGCCGCCAACGGTGTCGGCCTCGCAGCACCCCAGATCGGCAAGAGCATCCGTCTGTTCATCGTGGACACCCATGCCGGTGCGGACAGTGACGACCCGAACGCCGAGAAGGCGCCTGAGGATGCGGACGAGGAACCACGTTTGAAGAAGGTCTTCATCAATCCGTACATCGTGGAGGAGGAGGGCGAGGAGTGGGCCTTCGAGGAAGGCTGCCTCAGCATTCCGAACATCCGCGAGGACGTGAACCGTCAGCCGCGTGTTGTGCTGCAGTACCAAGATGAACAGTTCAACGACCATGAGGAGGAGTTCGAGGGATTCGCGGCCCGCGTGATCCAGCACGAGCACGATCACCTCGATGGCGTTCTTTTCATCGACCACCTTTCGCCCCTGCGCAAACGCCTGCTGAACGGCAAGCTCCGCGACATCTCCCAGGGCCGTACTGACGCCAAGTACAAGATGCGCTTTCCCGCCGCCAAATGATCGCACACATGAAGAAGTCCCTGCTCCTGCTGCCTTTGGCGATCCTCTTCGCATGCGGAGGTGAGAAGAAGGAGACACCCGCAGATGCACAGGTCCGCATCCGCGCCATGGAGGATTCGGTCTTCCAGACGCTCACGTTCGACAAGCGGAAGGCACTGGCCCTGATCGATGTGTACAAGGCCTACGCCACCGCCAACCCCTACGACACCACGAGCGCCGAATACCTCTTCCGAGCGGCCAATGTGGCCAAGTCCCTGCACGACGGGGACCAGAGCGTGAAACTGTATGATCGCATCGCCAAGGAGTTCCCAAGTTGGAAGCGCCTGCCGGACGTGCTATACCTGAAGGCCTTCACCATGGACAGCGAACTGGGCAACAAAGGCGAGGCCGAGATGGCCTATCGCGCCGTGATCGAAGCCTACCCGACGCACCCCTTCGCGAAGGATGCGCAGATCATGATCCAGAACCTGCAGTACACCGATGAGGAACTGATCCGGATCTTCCAGGCCCGTCAGGACAGCGCCGACGCCGCACAAGCCGCCGCCAAATGAACCGGTCGTTGAACGCGGCAGCTGCGGCCGCCATGACACCCGCCGCCTACCAGGAGTTCTTCGAAGGGATCGTGGCCAATGGCCAGCCTTATGGCCCGCCGGGCGGTGGCTATAGCACCGACTATACCAAGTTGAACCTGACGCGGACCCGCCGGATCAGGAAGACCCTGAAGGTGCTGCCCGAGGTGCGGGCCGCGCTGGAGGCCGCACCTCCCATGACCTGGCTGGTGATCACCGAGCCCTGGTGCGGCGATAGTGCACAGAACCTGCCCGTGCTGGAGGCCTTGGCGGGGCTCGCTCCGGCCATCGACGTCCGCATAGCCTTGCGCGACAGTACTGACCTGATCGACGCGTTCCTCACGAACGGTGCACGCAGCATCCCGAAGTTGATCGCCTTCGATCCGGCCACGGAAAAGGTGCTCTTCACCTGGGGACCCCGGCCGCATGGTGGTCATGCCTTGGTGATGGGTGAGAAGGAGAAGCCCGAGAGCGAACGTCTTTCCAAAGAAGCGCTGGCGGAGGCGCTGCACCGCTGGTACCACGAGAACGGCGGGATGGAGGTGCAGCAGGAGATCGCTGCCTGTCTGGCGTATTCACCGTTCCGCGCCGCACGTTGACGGTCGTTCTGGTGGTGTTCGCCTGACACGGATCCACTTTCTTCCTATTTTCCGGGATCACCACCTCCCATGAAGCGACTGCTACCCATCCTGCCGTGCTGCCTGGCAGCAGGACTTCAGGCTCAAACCTTACTGTTCGAAGAAGGATTCGATGGCACCTCGGCCTTCACGCTCAATACCACGGATGTGTCCTCCACGGCGACCGGTGCGAACACCTGGTTGATCAACGACGTGTATGTAGGCGGCTCCGGTGAGATCGAATGTTTCGGCTTTCCCTTCGGCTTCACGGTTCCGACGACAGCTGGACAACCGGCGGGGATCAGCGACGCCAACGGACCTTATCTGCACATCACGAGCGAGGCGGCCATCGCCAGCGGGGTGCAGAACTGCTGTTTCGCTGCGGCGGATGGCTTGTGCACCGAGGCGGCCAACCATTTCGCCGCCATGAACACCGATGTATCCACGGTCGGCCAAGGAGAGGTGAGCCTCTCGTTCTGGTGGCTGTGTGGCGGCAGCAACAACAATTACGGCGAGGTGTACTACAGCACGGACGGTGGCAACGCCTGGTCGGCCATCACCACGCCCATCGCGCAATACCGCGCCCAGAACGCATGGGTGCAGCAGACCATCACCCTACCGGCTTTTGCCGAACAGGCGCAGCTCCGCTTCGGCTTCCGCTTCGTGAACGGCACGGCGCTCAATGCCAGTGACCCGGGCTTCGGGGTGGATGATGTCCGCATCACGGCCAGTGCCGCCACCAGCAGCATCACCACCGGCAGCCCGGCGCCATTGAGCTATTGTCAGGGTGCCACGGTGGAGGTGCCGTTCACGATCGCGGGGAGCTTCAATGCAGGCAACACCTTCACGGCAGAGCTTTCCAACGCGGCAGGCAGCTTCTCGGCCCCCGTGACCATTGGCACCATTGCGGGTACCTCGGCCGGCACGATCAATGCAACGATCCCACCCGCGACCCCCGTTGGTACGGGCTATCGGATCCGCGTGGTGAGCGATGATCCTCCGGTGACGGGTCAGGCCAACACCGCCAACCTGCAGGTGGTGGCCGCACCGACCGCCGGCAACGATGTGGTCGTGGCGCACTGCACGGCCGATGCCGTTCCAGACCTGCAGGCGTTGGTGGATGGTGGCGCCTCCAATGGTGACTTCTTCTACCAGGGACTGCAGCTGTTGCCGGACCTCAACGTGGCTGGTACTTACGAGGTGCTGTACATCGTTCCGGGGACCGCAGGCTGTGCCGCGGATACCGCGGAATTCGACATCAGTGTGGTGGCGGCACCCGATGCCGGTACCGGGGTGTCCATCACCGTGTGCGTGTACGACGCGAGCTTCTCCCTCTTCGACCTCCTGTCGGGTTCGCCCGAGAACACCGGTGTCTGGACGGATCCGGAAGGGGCGGTGCACAGCGGCTCCTTCGATCCGGCCGTGGATGAGCCCGGCCTGTACACCTACGAAGTGGTGGGGGAGGCGCCCTGTGACCCGGACCGCGCCTTCATCGCCATTGCCGTGGACCCCTGTGTGGGCATCGCGGAACGATCAGCGGCTCCGATGCGTTGGCTCGGACAGGAAGGAGAGGCCCATCTATTCCAGCTGCCGGTGAACACGAAGGTGTCTCCTGTCCAGGTGATGGATGCCACCGGTCGTTCATCGCACATCGGTGCGCACGCGCAACGGCAGGGCGAACGCCTGCGGATCGGCTTCGCCGGCATGCCATCCGGACTCTACTTCGTCAAGGCCGGTGACCTTCCTGTTCTGCGTGTCGTGCATATCGCACGCTGATCACGAACGCGGGCAAGGCGCACCCGATGGATGTGGAAGACCATGCCCGGATCGGTATCGTCGCGTCCTTATCTTTCGTTGGAATCGATCGGCACCGTGTTGGTGATGGATCGTGAAACACCCAACGCACATGGCTACCCCACGAAAGAAAGCACGTCGAGAAGGAACGACGAAGTCGGCAGCCCGCAAGAAGGCGGCAAGCGCTTCACGAACGAGCAAAGCAAAGGGGCGTAAGACCTCCGTAGCGAAGAAGACAACGACCCGCAAGTCCGCTTCGAAGAGGACGACCGCGAAGAAGGTGGCGAAGAAGGCAGCCGTGAAGAAGTCGATCACGAAGAAGTCGACAACGAAGAAGTCAGCGCCCAGGAAGGCCGCAAAGAAGGCGGTCGCCCGCAAGACGGCGGTGAAGAAGGTCGCTCGGAAGGTGGCGCCGCGGAAGCGGGTCAGCGCAAAGCGTTCGGCCGAAGTTCCTGCGAGGAAGGCCGCACCTGCGAAGAAGGTGAGCGCGCGCAAGGAAGCTCCGCGGCGCCACCAGGCCCTTTACGCCAAGGAGGTGGAGACGATGGACCATCAGCAGAAGGTCCCCGCTCCGAAGCAGGACCACCACATGCCGGAAGCGGAACTGCCCAAGGCCACGTTCGATCCCACACCGGATACCTACGTGCCCCCGCGCGGACAGACCAGCCCACACCATTATCAGAGTGAACGGGCCGCTGCGCTGCAACGCCAACGGGCCCGCTTCTCACACAAGAGCATTCCCAATGCCACAGGGCGGAAGGGAATGGGGCGCCGTGGAAGGACCGGCAAGGGGAAGGGAACGGACCCTACGGCTGGTTGATGGACCTGAACTCGAAGCTGAAGCCACCCGCTCTGTATGCTGGTCTTCCCGTTCCATCGGCCCGCGCTTGAACACCGCCTGAACCCCGAGCTACGTTCGGTGCATCAAACGAACGAGCCATGAAGACCAAGTTCAAGAATTTGCAGCCACTGGTGTTCCTGCTTTTCCTTCTCGTTGCCACTGCGGCGCTGGAAGCATGCAGGAGGGAGTCCCCGATCGGACCGGTCGGGGTGGACGACAACAGCGGAGGGAGCGGTCAACCCGGTGATGACAACGGCGGGAACGGGAACGATGATCCTCCGGGTGATGACAACGGCGGGAACGGGAACGATGATCCTCCGGGTGATGACAACGGCGGGAACGGGAACGATGATCCTCCGGGTGATGATAACGGTGGGAACGGGAACGACGATCCTCCGGGAGACGACAACGGCGGGAATTAAGAACTGATCACATCAATGACCGGAGCCTGGAAGACCAGGGTCCGGTCTTGATTTTTCAACCCGCTGCAGCAGCTCTTCGCAGCCACCGGCCATTATTCGCAGATGACCTACCACACAGGCCCCGCATCCACCTCGTTCTCCAAGGTCTCCTGCACCTCCGTGGGCAGGGCGTTGAAGAGGTCGAGGGCCGTGCTCTGTTCAATGGCGTCCACCGTGGTGCGGTAGGCATACCATGGCTGGCTGGTGGCCGCGGGACCGTTGGGCATGTCCACGGCGATCAAGCGCGCGCCATCGGTCACCACGCGGTCCAGGTCGTTGTCTCCATCAGGTAGGATGAGCAATACCTTCCAGTAGCGCGCCGGCACAGCGATGGAACCGTTCGCGATGGCCGTGGTGGTACCGCCTTGATCGCCCGTTCCACCTTCGCCGTAGCCGCCCGCTACGATGTACAGTTCGTTCCCATCACCCATCACATCACGCGCGAAGGCCTCCAACTGGAACCAGGTATCCTGGTTCATGGTGGGCGATTGGGGTGCGATGTTCGTCATCAGGAAGGTGGCGGCATTGTCCTCCGCGCTGGCATCTCGGTCGTCGCTGGGGCAGAGGTGACCACGATCGAAGCCCGTGCCGTTGTAGTTGAACGTGTTGGCCGCGAAGAAGCTGGCGGGCAGCAGCGGATCGGGCAGGAAACAGTCGCAACGAACGGCATCGCCCTTCCAGGCCGTGCTCAGATGCCAGCTCACCCAGCGCGCTTGCCCACGGCTGTTGTCGTAACCCGCCACGTATTGCGGATGCACCACGAGGTAATTGTTGATGGCGACGATGCTCGTGCTGGCGCCGCTCGGGTTCCCCATCGCCATGTTGTCGTCCCGCCCTCCGGATCCCGTGGGCGTGGTGGGCTGCTCGGTGTCCGGCTCCGGGATGTCCACCTCCTTCTGGCACCCGGCAAGCAGGAGCAGCGCGGCGATCAGGAAGAATGAGTTTCGACGGAGGGACATGGCGGATCGGACCGAAAGATGCGAAAAAGGGATGGGGCATACCCTTTGCCTTGTGCAGCTTTGACCGGTCAAGGGGGGGCAGGACCTACCGAAATGCACCTTCCAGTATCCGTTGGATCGTGGGATCATATAGGTTTGGGATGACCGCCTTGGACGACGTCAGCGGTCCGAACGGATCCAACCATCACGAACACCTGTTGAAATGAACAACACGATCACCGGAGGGGACGGCACGCCTTGGACACTGTACACGTTCAAAGGCACGGTCATGGAAGCGAGCAAGAACATGGAGACCCGGGTGAGCGGTGGCGGCGGTGGGGGCTTCACCTATCGGGGAACGGGCGGAAGCGCACCGGTCTCCATTACGTCCACCACCGTTGTTCACGACCAGCTTTTCCTGCAGGATGAGCAAGGTCAGGAACACGCACTCCAATTGCAAGGTTTCAATATCGCATGTCGTACGAGCCACGTACTGACCGCCGCATGGGCGATCAAGCAGGGACAGCAAAGAGGACCCTATTTCGCCGTGCATAACCATACGACCGATCAGACCTTCTATAAGGATGACGAGATCGGGAAGATGTTCAGACCACCGATCCTGCATCTCCTGGGCATCGTTGCAGGCCTCTTCCTTTACGTGGTGCCTGGTGTGGTCTGGGGCGTGATCCTGTATCGAAGGCACAACGCACAGGTGGCCGATTTCAAATCCGGCCTTCGCTTCCAGTGATCA
>JAKQEI010000281.1 GCA_029573495.1 Bacteroidota bacterium
TGATCACCCCGGGAACACCGTCCCCGCCAACCGCACCGAACGCTCCAGCGCCTCCAGGTCGATCCCCGTCCTGATCCCGCGCCGCTCGAGGTCGGCCACGAAAGCGTCCATGGCCAGGTTGCCCACCAGCTCGTCCTCGGCCATCGGGCATCCGCCATAGCCCTTCAACGCCCCGTCGAAACGGCGGCAGCCGGCCTCCCAGGCGGCAGCGGTCTTCGCCTGCCAGTTGTCCGGCGTGCAGTGCAGGTGCGCACCGAACTCCACCCCGGGCATCGCTGGGATGAGCGCGGAGAAGATGGACCGGATGTCCGTGGGCTCGGCCACGCCCACGGTATCGCTCAGCGCGATGATGCGCACACCAAGCTCCTCCACCAGCCGGCGCGTCCAGTGCAGGGCCACTTCCGCATTCCAGGGATCGCCGTACGGATTACCGAAGGCCATGCTGATGTACACCACCAGCTCCTTGCCCGCCGCCTGTGTGATCTCCGCGATCCGCGCGATTCGCTGCCAGGAACCGGCGATGCTCGTGTTCGTGTTCCGCTGCTGGAAGGTCTCGCTGATGCTGAACGGATAACCCAGGTAGCTCACCCGTTCCTGCTTCACCGCCTCCTCGGCACCCCGTTCATTGGCCACGATCACCAGCAATTTCGAACGTGAGTCACTGACGTCGATCCGCGCCAGCACCAGCGCGGTATCGGAAAGCTGTGGGATCGCCTTGGGACTGACGAAGCTCCCGATGTCGATCGTGTCGAAGCCGACGCGCAGCAGGCTGTCCAGGTACTCCACCTTGCGGTCCGTGGGGATGAAGGTGTGCAGCCCTTGCATCGCATCGCGTGGACATTCGATGAGTTTCAATGCGGTCATCACTTTTATCTTATCCGGAAAGCCCTTGAACCACGGCGCCACACTTCGTTCGCGCTGACCGTGGACACGAATGGACACGGATGAACTGTGCGCAACACCGTCTGATGGAAAGGGATCAGAGTACCACGCGCTTCCATTCCAGCTTCGCTCGTTTGAAGTTGATGATCAACCCGACCCGCAGTCCGGTCAACCGAAGGTAGTTCAGCATTTGACCCACCTCGTGATCGGTTATCCGATCGATGGTCTTCGCATCCACGATGATGCAGGAGCGCACGATCAGGTCAGGCACATAGGTACCCACCGTGACCTCCTTGTACATCACATCGTAGATCGGTTGCTGTTCAAAAGGAATGCCCCTGAGCCTGAACTCAACGGCCATCGCGTTCTCGTAGGGCTTCTCGAGAAGTCCGTGTCCAAGCTCGCCCAGCACCTCGATCGCAATGCCGATCACCTCTCCTGACTCTTCCTCGTTCAGCAACATCAGCGGAAGCTATCCGTGTGCATCCGTGGCGTACCCGCATTCTTCGTCGATCGCCACAGCACGTACGCCCGATTGATGCGCTTCAAGAGTTCGGGGCCTTCGTAAACGAGTCCGGTATACACTTGAACAAGGTCAGCGCCGGCCTCCAACTTCTCGATCGCGGCTTCGGCACTGTCGATGCCACCCACCCCGATGATGACCGTGGGACGCGGCAGCCGCTCGCGGAGGTAGGACACCACCTCGGTGCTCCGGCGGCGCAGGGGCGCACCGCTCACACCCCCCGCACCCATCGCCTCGACCTCGGCCGCCGGCGTGCGCAGGCCTTCACGCGAGATGGTGGTGTTCGTCGCGATCACACCGGCGATGCCACTTTCCTTCACCACGGTGACGATCTGATCCAGCTGTTCGGATCCGAGGTCCGGTGCGATCTTCAAGAGGATGGGACGATGGATGGACTTCGCCGAATCGCGCCGCTTCAATTCGTTCAGGATCGCCAGCAGCGGCCCTTTCTCCTGAAGTGCGCGCAGGCCCGGCGTGTTGGGACTGCTCACGTTCACCACGAAATAGTCCACCACCGGATGCAACGCCTCGAAACAGCGCACGTAGTCATCGATGGCGGCCTCGTTCGGCGTGACCTTGTTCTTGCCGATGTTGCCCCCCACGGGGATGCCCGGTCTGCGGCGCTTCAACCGTTCCACGGCCGCCTCCACCCCACCGTTGTTGAAGCCCATCCGGTTGATCAGCGCACGATCGGGCTTCAGGCGGAAGAGCCGTGGACGGTCATTCCCCGGCTGCGCCACCGGCGTGAGCGTGCCCACCTCCACGGAGCCGAATCCGATGCGGCCGAGCGCATCCACATGAGCCGCATCCTTGTCCATACCAGCGGCAAGGCCGACCGGCCCGGGAAAGCGCAGGCCCATCACCTCGACGGCAGCACCAGGCGGGGGCGGCGCGCCACCACTCAACCAGGTGGCGCCCGGTAGTTCCAACAGGCGGAAGGTGAGGGTGTGCGCCCGCTCCGGGGAGAGCAGGAAGAGCAGAGGACGTAGCAGCCCGTACATCAGCCCGCGAAGGTAGTCGCACACCGCCCCACCGACCGGATGCGCCAGGCGGTCATCGCAATGTTTAGACAAGCCTAATAATTATCCTTACCTTCGCCTGTCATTGCCATGCTCACGCGCAGCGAGGAGGATCACTTGAAGGCTGTCTACTCCCTGTTACAGGAAGGGGACAACGCACAGACCAAGGATATCGCCCAACGGCTCAGCACCAAGGCGAGCAGCGTCACCGACATGCTGAAGAAGCTGGCGGAGAAGGGCCTGTTGAAGCACCAGCCCTACCACGGCGTGAAGCTCACGGCCAAAGGTCGCAGCCACGCCTTGCAACTCGTCCGGCGTCACCGTTTGTGGGAGACCTTCCTGGTGCAACAGCTCGGCTTCGGTTGGGATGAGGTGCATGAGGTGGCCGAGCAGCTGGAGCACGTGGCGAGCACCAAGCTCATCGACCGGCTGGACGACCATCTCGGCAATCCGGGCTTCGACCCGCATGGCGATCCCATCCCGGACCGGCAGGGACGCATCCGTACGCGCAACACCGAACGTTTGTCCATGTGCCCGGCTGGCGCCACGGTGCGCATCGCCGCGGTGAGCGAGACCACGGACGGATTGCTCCGTCTGCTCGATTCGAAAGGTCTGCGCATCGGCACCCACCTCACGGTCATGGAGGTGCATGCCTTCGATGGTAGTTTGGACATCAAGCCGAAGAGCGGTGCCGCCTTCAGCCTGAGCCATGACGTGTGCCACCACTTGCAGGTCGAGACCATCTGACCCATGAACGAGGTATTGGAATTCTTCGGCGGGATCGACCCGGTCCTGGGTGCCTTCCTCGCCACCACCTTCACCTGGCTGGTCACCGCCGCAGGCTCCAGCCTGGTCTTCTTCTTCGGCCACGCCTCCCGGAAGTGGCTGGACGGTATGCTCGGCTTCACCGGTGGCGTGATGGTGGCCGCCAGCTTCTGGAGCCTGTTGGCCCCGAGCATCGCCATGAGCGAACGCCTGGGCCATACCCCGTGGCTGGCACCGGCCATCGGCTTCGGCATGGGCGCCTTGTTCCTCTTCGTGCTGGACAAGCTGCTGCCCCACCTGCACATCAATTTCGACCCCAAGCGCAAAGAGGGCATGGCGACGGATTGGCACCGGAGCACCCTGCTGGTGCTGGCGATCACCCTGCACAACATCCCGGAGGGCCTTGCCGTGGGCGTGCTCTTCGGCGGTGTGGCGGCCGGCATGCCCGAAGCCACCGTGGGCGGCGCCATGGCCCTGGCCATCGGCATCGGGTTGCAGAACTTCCCGGAAGGCTTCGCCGTGAGCATGCCGCTGCGGCGCCAGGGATTGAGCAAATTCCGCAGCTTCTGGTACGGGCAGCTCAGCGCCATCGTGGAGCCCGTGGCCGGGGTGATCGGGGCGGTGGCA
>JAKQEI010000018.1 GCA_029573495.1 Bacteroidota bacterium
CAGTCGCAGTCCTTGATCTTCGGCAGGTCATCGTCGAAGTTGCCGGTGCTGATGCGCTTGGCGAAGCGGGCATCGTAAAGCGGCGCGGGACTGCTTTTGATCGCGGCGGCGAGGGCGTCGTTGACGATCTTGTTCTTGTCATTGCCCTCTTTCGGAGCGATGTCCAGCAGCAGCACTTCAGCGCCGATGTTGGCGAAGTGGCACGCGATGCGGCTGCCCATGACGCCGGAGCCGAGCACGGCGATCTTGCGGATGTTACGCTTTGTCATGTGTGTGTTTGAATGCTTCACCACGGAGGCACGGAGAGCACAGAGTAATGCCTTGTATGCGGCGCATGGTCTTCACTTTCTTCTCTGTGTCCTCTGTGCCTCTGTGGTGAATATCAGAAGAGTTGTTCTTGTTCGAGAATGCGGTCGAGCTCCGACATCACCTGCCGGAAGTTGCTGAGTTGTGCGGGGGTGAAGCGGCTCTGCACCGCCTCGTTGAACTTGATCACGGTGTTGCGGCTCACGTCGCGCATCTGCTTGCCCTTCGCGGTGAGATGGATGCGCACCACGCGCTTGTCGGTGGTGTCGGCGATCCGCTTGATGAGGCCCTCGTCCTCCATGGTCTGCAGGGTGCGCACAAGGCTGCGGGCCTCCATGCCCATCTTGGGACCGAGCTTGGTGCTGGGCGTACCATCCGGCTCGATGTTCAGCAGGATCTGCCCCACGGCCATGCTGCCACCGTACTTGGCCGCCTCGGTGTTGTACAGGCGCGATATCCGGCTCCAGACGCGGCGGATGGGAAAGTCGATCGTCTCTTCGGGCTTCATCACGGGTCCTGCTTCGGAGACCAAGTTAGTTGGAAAAGTTATGCATGCATACCAATTAACGTCCGGGACATTGGAATGGTTGCTGGGCATGGTCCTTGTACCTTCGCTATCACCTGATCGACCCCATGCACCGCTCCATCCTTGCCCTCCTCGCCTTCGCTCTTCTCGCCATCACCTCGTGCAAGAAGGACGAGGATGACAGCCTACCCCTACGACAACCGCTGGCCCGCGCCTTGTCCTCAAATTCCGCTTCGATAGCACCCAGGTACGGCTGAACAACCTGGGACAGCCCAGTAACGTACCCGCGGGACACGGTGCTTACAGCCCGCGCTTCAACAAGATGAGCGCGCATTACGTCGAATTCGCCCCCACGGCCACCACGCAATTAGGACAGGGTGATGTGGTCTACTTCGCACCGGAAACGACCATGGGTGGTGCAACAGCGATCGATCATGATCTTGGCATCCTGGTGGGGAATGACGAAGCCTTCGTCGATATCCCGTTGAGCGATCTAAGCCCGGGAACCTACCAGTGGTTGCGCGTTTCGCTGGCCTACCAGAACTACGACATCCGTTTCTACTTCAATGATGTGCCCTTCATGGGCACCATCGCCTCTTTCATCGGTTATAACACGTACATCGGTTCCTTCCTGGTCCATGATTCCACGGTGACGGTGAACGCCAACAAGTTGCAGGGCTATTGGGCTTTCGAGGTGCAGGATCCACCCTTGCCCACCCCGGTCACCGAGGGTCAGGCTGCTGGGACCACGGTGGTGAACCCCTTGAGCGCCACTTCGCCG
>JAKQEI010000028.1 GCA_029573495.1 Bacteroidota bacterium
GGGGAGCGGGACGTATCTTTAATACGTCCGCGGTCTGCGAGAGGTGATTGCAGCGGGGGCCGCAGCGGGAGCTGCACGGACCTGCATCTGTGCTGCCATGGGTGCGGCCGCGGAGCGGATGACCCGCGCTCTGGCTGCAGCGGCGGGGAGGGCCTGAACCGGCTCGTAGCCGCTCACGATCCCGCTGGCGAGTGCCGACACGCCGTAGGCGAACGCTGCCGTCCGCATGAGGTTGTCGCGGAGCCCGATCCTGTCGCCGAACATGCCTGCGGCGACACCTGCGATACCGGTGCCGATACCCACGATCGCCGAAGGCGTGCCGTAGGTTCCGAGCTGGGGAACGAACTGCCGGAGCGCACCGGTGTCATCCACATCGTAGTACTTCCTCACGAGGAACGGAACCCCGATGCCACCGATTGCCCCAGCACCAATGGTGAGTGCTTCGTCGTTGCTTACCATATGGATGTCATGTAGTTTTGCCTGCATATAAAACTTGTCATCGAATTCGTGCGGCATCCTTTTATACTCGGTAATTCTATACTCCCACATCGCATGAACGTGCGACATGCTCATCGAGCATAGTGTGAGTTGATGTAGACATGAGCAGTGTCACTGACAGATATGGCCTTGTGAAAGATGGGGGATATCTCGTGGTCTTCAATCCGGTCGTCCAGAGCGGCAAAGACCCCGTGAACTCCAGCATCTCCATCCGCTATAACAAAGCGATGGTCTTCAAGGTGCTTGCACGGCAGAACGTGCAGGGTGAGAAGTATGTGTGCGACCTCCCGACCACCACATCGACCTCGTTCCGGTCGTATGATGGTTCGACTGCCACAGCATCCGCGGCGGGATGCCTGCCCGCCAGAGCCTACACGGCGGCAACCGGGTTGCAGTTCGGCATGGCCGGGGTCGAGAACACGGCCGACATGTGGGATCTCGATCATACATATTACGACCGGCTCTTCCACGTGCAGATGCGGGTCTCCCCGTCATTCGTGCGGGTGGGCGTCGACATGCCGACCGGCACCAACCAGGCGAGGTTCCAGCGGACGAAGAAGAGCATCGGTATCGGGAGCGACTTCGGGTGGCGGTATGGCTACACCGAGTTCGTGCCGTTCCCGGAAGTCGATTGCTCGTATCAGTTCGGTAACACCACGAATGTGGAACTGATGCCCAAGTGCGAGTTCATCTACGGGGAATACATCGTTGGCATTCCCTCGGACCCGGATATCGTCTTCAAGGTTCTGACGGGCAAAGAGCCCTCGCACCGGGTGACGATGCCGATCTCGATCTACGACGCGGCCATCTCCCAGGGCCTGGTCCGCACCTACGGCACGGATGGGTTCAGGATCTTCCCGAGCACGCAGTATTCGGCAGCAATCGATGAATATCAGGCTGTGATCGCAGACGAGTGCGAGCAGCGTGTGCTGGTGTGAGGTGATCAGAAATGCGTGAGATTCTCAGATTCACGGCGCCGACTACGGCGGCAACGAGCGGGACGTTCACTCTGACCGACCCGAACTACTTCTATGCAGGGGCAACCGCGTTCCGCCTGCCGCTCGGCTGCAAGGCGAAACTCTGGAGCTACACGCTCTCGGGCACCGCGTTCACTGCAACACTCGGTGTGTCGAAAGACGGGGGCAGCACCTACACTGACGTGGCTCGCTGGGACCTGCAGTCGGCAGGCATCATCTCGGAGACCTATGAAGGTCGACCCGAGGTCTTCCTCGACAGCAGGGGTGGCGATGAGATGTTCCGGGTGACCTTCGCACAGAGCGACGCTGTTGCGACGAGCAGGATTGCACTGGTCGTTGAGATTTCCGA
>JAKQEI010000036.1 GCA_029573495.1 Bacteroidota bacterium
GCCACCTTCCGCAGGATGCGCCGCATGATCTTGCCACTGCGTGTCTTGGGCAGGCCGCTCACGAACTGGATCTTGTCCGGCTTCGCGATGGGGCCGATCATCTTCGTGACGGTCGCGAGGATCTCGGACCGGGCCTTTTCCGGATCGGTCACCGGCTTCTCCGCGATCACATAGGCGTAGATCCCCTGTCCCTTGATGTCGTGCGGGTAACCCACCACGGCGCTCTCCACGACCCACTCACTCTCGTTGATCGCGTTCTCGATCTCCGCCGTACCGAAGCGATGCCCGCTCACGTTGATCACATCGTCCACACGACCGATGATCCGGTAGCGTCCATCGGCATCGCGGCGTGCGCCATCGCCGGTGAAGTAGTAGCCTTTGTAACTGCTGAAGTAGGTCTGGCGGCAACGCTCATGATCGCCCCAGGTGGTGCGGATGATGGACGGCCAGGGGAACTTGATCGCAAGCAGACCTTCCACTTCGTTCTCCGCGATCTCCTTTCCATCGGGCGTGAGCAATACCGGCTGCACCCCGGGCAAGGGCCAGGCAGCGTAGCTCGGCTTCTCGTCCGTGATGCCAGCGAGCGAGGAGATGAGGATGCCACCGGTCTCCGTCTGCCACCATGTATCCACGATGGGGCATCGGTCCTTGCCGATATGTTCCTTGTACCAATGCCAGGCTTCCTCGTTGATCGGTTCTCCCACGCTGCCGATCACCTTGAGCGAGGAAAGGGAGCAGGGCTTCACGAAGTCGAGCCCCTGCGCCATCAAGCTGCGGATGGCCGTGGGCGCGGTATAGAAGATGTTCACCCGGTGTTTGTCGATCACCTGCCAGAAGCGGCCCGCATCAGGGTAGGTGGGAATGCCCTCGAACATCATCGATGTGGCGCCTGCGAGCAAGGGTCCGTAGATGATGTAGCTGTGACCCGTCACCCAGCCCACATCGGCGGTACACCAGAACACATCGGACTCCTCATATTGGAACACGTTGCGGAAGGTGTAGTCGGTGTAGACCATGTAGCCGCCGCAGGTGTGCACCACACCCTTCGGCTTGCCGGTGCTGCCGCTGGTGTAAAGGATGAAGAGCGGATCCTCGCTGGCCATCTCTTCCGCCGGACAGTCCGCATCCACCTGCTTCAGCTCATCGTGCATCCAGACATCACGTCCGGCCAACAAGTCCACCTTTTCGCCGGTGTGTTGCACCACCATGACGCGCTTCACACCTGGGCAGCGTTCCAGTGCCTCGTCCACGATCGCTTTCACGGCCACCTTCTTGCCACCGCGTGCCATGCCATCGGAGGTGATCACAAAGGCGGCATCGGCGTCCTGGATCCGGTCGGCGATGCTCTGGGCACTGAATCCTGCGAACACCACGGAGTGTATGGCACCGATGCGCGCACAGGCCAGCACGGCCACGGCGAGGTCCGGGATCATGGGCATATAGATGCACACCCGGTCGCCCTTCTTCGCGCCGTTCCGCTTCAACACGTTGGCGAAGCGGCACACCCGGGCATGTAGTTCGCGATAGCTGATCCGTTGCGCTTCCCAGCCCGGATCGTTCGGTTCCCAGAGGATCGCCGTCTTCTCACCGCGTTCGGCCAGGTGCCGGTCCAGGCAGTTCTCGGTGATGTTCAGCCGGCCGCCTTTGAACCATTCCACCTTCGGCGCATCGAAGTCCCAATCGAGCACGCTGTCCCACTTCCGCCGCCATAGGAAGGTCCCGGCCTGAGCGGCCCAGAAGGCTTCAGGATCCGCGATGCTCTGGGCGTAGGCTTTGGTGTAGTCAGCGTTGGATCGAAGGCGGGAATACGACATGGTCTGAACGGTCCGTGGATGGTCCCGGACACCACAAGTATCGGGAATCCATGGGTGAGGGCTTCCTATTCCGTGGAAGGATCCGTGCCGTCCGGCGTGTAGGCACCGGTGAAGGCGTACCAGCCGAATATGACCAGGCCGAAGCCGATGGGGATGAAGACAACAACGAAGACACCCCATTGGATCATGCGGTCCAGCGAGGGGTCCTTACTGATCTCGCTCACGGCGATCTCGGTCAAGGTGAACAGGGCTGCCGGACCGAGCAACATCCACACGATGCCGAGGTAGCGCTTCAGTTGGTCCATGGTCAGGCGATGTTACCGGTTCGTTCGTTGATGTACACGGCACCGATGATGAAGCACAGTGCTGCGATGCCGATCGGGTACCAGAGGCCCACCAGCGCATCGCCCTGGCGCATGGTGGTGAGCAGGGTGGCGATGAAAGGGGTGAGGCCGCCGAACACACCATTGCCGATGTGGTAAGGCAGGCTCATGCTGGTATAGCGGATGCGCGTGGGGAAGAGTTCAACGAGGAAGGCCGCGATGGGCCCGTACACCATGGTCACGAATAGGATCAGGATGAGGACGATCCCCACGAGCTTCCAGTAGGTCGGCACATCCACTTTGATCGAAGGATGATCAACGCCAGCAGGCGACGGCGAAGGAATATCCGTCCCTGCGCTCACCTGCACCGCCTGTGCCGTGGACCGTTGCATCTCGTTGAACAACGGTCGGTAGCTGACCACAGCGAGGAGCATGCCCGTGAGCATGATCCACTTGCGACCGAAACGATCGCTCAATGCGCCGAACACCACGAAGAAGGGCGTGGCGAAGAGGATGGCCCAGATGAGGATGGTGCGGGACTGGTCGAAGTCGAGCTTGCAGCTATTCTCCAGGAAGCTCTGTGCGTAGAACTGGCCCGTGTACCACACGACGCCCTGGCCCATGGTGGCGCCGAAGAGCGCGAGCAGGACCATGCGCAGGTTGCGTTTCCTCGTGAAGCTCTCCTTCAAGGGGTTCGTGCTCGTGCTTCCTTCCTCCTTCAGCTTGGCGAAGAGCGGGCTCTCGTTCATGCGCAGCCGGATGTACACGCTGACGACCACCAGTACGATGGAAAGAAGGAAGGGAATGCGCCAGCCCCATTCGTTGAACTTGGTGATGGAAGCTGCGGGATCCGGGTCCAGCACATGCCGCGTGATGAGGATGACGCCGAGCGAAACGAAGAGGCCGAGCGTGGCGGTGGTCTGGATCCAGGAGGTGTAGAAGCCGCGTTTGCCGGGCGGGGCATGTTCAGCCACGTAGGTCGCCGCACCGCCGTATTCACCGCCGAGCGCCAGTCCTTGCAGCAGGCGCAGCAGGAGTATGATGATCGGTGCGGCCGCGCCGATGCTGTCGTAACCGGGCACGAGCCCGATCGCGAAGGTGCTGCCTCCCATGATCAGGAGCGTGAGCAGGAAGGTGTACTTGCGGCCGACGATATCGCCGATCCGTCCGAAGACGAGCGCGCCGAAGGGCCGCACGATGAAGCCCGCGGCGAAGGTGGCCAGTACGCTGAGCAGCGCGGCCGTGGGGTTGGTCTTCGGGAAGAACTGCGTGGCGATCACCGTCGCCAAACTGCCGAAGATGTAGAAGTCGTACCACTCGATGAGTGTGCCGAGCGAAGAGGCCCAGATCACGCGGCGGATATCCCTCGGTGCCTCCATGCGGTTGCGGGCAAGATAGCCGCCGTTCCCGAACAGGCGCTTAGTACAGCAGGTTGTTGTCGTTGCCGTAGGGCCGCCGCTGTTCGAACTTGAGATCGCGGAGGATGCTCGCCTTCACGTTGATGCGGAAGCTGAAGCTCTTCCGCACACCCAGCGGGATGATGTTGAAGTTGAACTCCCAGCAGTGCAGGTCCCAGTAGAGGTTCAGGCTGGTGGGGGTCCATTCCTGGGCCACCAGGTCGTAGCCGCTGCTGAATCCGAGCTTCCAGTACTTCAACACGTTCAGGTCGCCGTTGAACAGGACGCTCTGCCGCTGCGTGTCCGTGAAGCTGTTGTCCGCATAGGTCCGGTTCAGGTCGTAGCTGTAGCTCACCCCCAGGCGCCACGGTACGCTGAAGTTGATGCGCGCGCCCTTGCTCGGATCGCTTTCCTCCACCACCTGCTGGTCGTTGCTGGGTGCGCTGGACGGCGCCTGGCCGTAGCGCTTGCTCTTCAGGTCCATGCCCAGGGCCACGTTGGTGTAGGTCATGCGGGCGAGCTTGCCGGTGACCGAGCGTTCACTGCGGTCGATGCGCTGTCCGAAGCGGTCAACCGCATAGGGGTCCCACACGCTCACCACGTTCACGTTGAGCTTGTTGAAGAAGGCCGTGCGCGCCGCGAGGTTCACCGGCGCCCAGCGCAGGGAGTCCTTGAAGATGTCATAGCTCGTGGTCACACCCACGTAATCGAAGAGCTTGATCTTCTTCAGCTGCAAAGCATCGCTCACCGCCGCGCTATCGCGCATCGCCTTGCCATCGCGCACCTTGGCCTCCAGGTTCTGGATCAGACCGAGGTTGACCGTGCCACTTTCACCGGCGGTGGGCTTCCCGTAGATGCCGATGTCATAGGGTGAGTAGCTGGTGGTGCTGCCGTTGGTGCCGAAGGGGCCTTCGATCTGCGTGCTTTGGTCCGGCCGGTAGTTGAAGCCCACGCTCGGTGTGAGCACATGGCGGATGGCCTTGATCCGACGACCGCGGAAGCTGTACATCCCATAGATCTTGCTGGTGAGCGTGGCGCCGGCGCTCCATTCGAAGGGTGCGGCGAAACGTGGTACGGTATCGGTCACCGTATAGCTGGTGTCCGCTGTGCTCACCCGGGTCTTCCGCAATTGTTCGAAGTACATCCGGTCCGTAAGGCGGATCTCCGGGTTCAGCGTGACGAACTTGTTCTTCAGGGTCGTGGTCACGGCTGCCGTGTGACGGATGCCGTTCTTCATGTTCCGCGCCAGGGCGGGCAGGTTGTCCCAGGAGAGCTGCTGTTCGGTGGTGGTGAGCCGGTTGTCGAAGTTGGCGGTGTAGTTCACACCGATCTGATCGTAGAAGCGCGCGGGGGCGGAGACCGGCCGCAGGCGCTGAAAGGGGAAGATCCGTTGCAGGTTGAAGGTGACCGCGGGGGCGGTGATGTCGAAGGTACGGTTCAGGGTGTTCTGGCTGTGCCGCAGGTTCACCGCGAGGTTGTACGGCTTGCCGGGCCATAGGTGCGTCCAGGCCACGTTGCTCTGGAAGGTGTTGCTCAGGTAGTCGACCGTGCTGCTGTTGAAGTTGTTCGTGAAGTTCTGGCTGGTGCCCAGGTTCACACTGGCCGTGAAGCGGTCCGTAAGGCTGGCCTTCGGGTCCACCTGGTGGTTCCAGCGGATGAAGAAGTTGCGCTGCCTGCTGAAGTCAGGGAACTCGGGATCACTGTTCAACAAGGTGCTGTAGCTGAGGTCCACGTTGCCGCCGTAGCGGTAGCGTGTCTTGTAGCGGCTGCCGGTGCGCAGCGCCCACGAGCCACGGGTGTAGATGTCGCCGGTCACCGAGAGGTCCATGTGGTCGCTGATGGGCTGGTACCAACCGCCGTTCAACAGGTAGTACCCCCGTGATTGGTCGAAGCCCCAGATGGGGATGAGCACGCCGGCGCTGCCACCCTTGACGTTGGGGAACATGCCGAAGGGGATCGCCAGTGGCGTGGGGATCTTCCAGATCTTCATGTAGGCTGGCCCTGCGATGATCTTGTCATCGGGGATCACCATCATCCGGCTCACCTTGAAGTGGTAGTGCGGGTTAGGTCGGTCGCAGGTGGTGAGCATGCCGCCCTTGCTGTGCACTTCACCGTTCGCATGGCGCTTGCTCAGGTTGGCGCTCACCCAACTCTCCTGTTCCTGGGTGCGCACCTGGCGGATCAGCCCCTGCTTGCTATTGAAGTTGTAGCGGATGCTATCCGCCTCGATCACGGAGCCGTCCTGCGTGAACTGAGGCTTGCCGACCACCGTACCGGAGCTGTCCGGGGCACCATAGGCCTGCGTTTCCTCGTTCTTGAAGTCGAACACGATGCGGTCCGCGGTCATCTCCACATCACCGTATTTCACGGTGGCAGCACCGAAGAGGTACACCGTTTGCGATGCGATGTCGTACCGCATGCTGTCCCGGGCACTGTACCGCACCTCGCTCTCCAGGGTCTGGGCAGTGCCTGAGAGGGCACGGCACATCAACAGGACACTGATGAGAACTGAGCCGATCCAAGGGCTTCGGCCCAAGCTGCTCCCGGTAGTTTCGCGCCGTATGGGTATTGAGCGGGAGGTCTCCGACATGGAACAGGACGAACGGCTTTCGGCGGGGCCGCAAAGTACGCTACAGCCTGTGCCAGAGGCCGAGTTGCTCCGGCGAGCGCGGCTGCTGCGGGCGCGGGAGGTCCAGGCCACCCGATCACGGTGGAAGGTGGACCAGAACGCCGTGGGGGCGGAGATCCTGTGGAACCTCATGCGGATCACGATCGGACTGGCCTTCTGGTTGGTGGTGGGAACGGCGATAGCGCAAACTCCGGGCCGTGATCCGAACCGGATCCGTACGGTGGTGCTCGATGCCGGCCATGGCGGCAAGGATCCCGGCAACCTGGGCACCGGCCGGTACAAGACCACCGAGAAGCACATCGCCCTCAACGTGGCCAAGCTCGTGGGCAAGTACATCAACGAGGCCTTCCCTGACGTGAAGGTGGTGTACACGAGGGACGACGACACCTTCATCGAACTGAAGGAGCGGTGCAACATCGCCAACCGCAACAAGGCCGATGTCTTCATCAGCATCCACTGCAACGCCAACGACAGCAAGACCCCGCACGGGTGCGAGACCTACGTGATGGGCCTGCACAAGACCGAGGCGAACATGAAGGTGGCCCAGAAGGAGAACGAGGCCATCCTGCTGGAGGAGGGCCATGAACTGAAGTACGATGGCTACGACCCCAAGGACCCCGAGAGCATCATCGCCCTCAGCCTCCGCCAGAACACGCACCTGGACCACAGC
Source organism: Bacteroidota bacterium (assembly GCA_029573495.1). Lineage (GTDB taxonomy): Bacteria > Bacteroidota > Bacteroidia > Flavobacteriales_F > PHOS-HE28 > PHOS-HE28. Next base: position 6,834 of record JAKQEI010000036.1, read on the forward strand.
CTGTTGTTGAGCGCGCTCATCCAGAAGCAGTTCAAGGAACGCGTTGGCCGTCCGGACCGCGGTGTGAAGCAGGCCGGCTTCCTGGTGATCAGCTACAACACCATGCCCAGCGTGCTCATCGAACTGGGCTTCCTCACCAACCCCACCGAGGAGGATTACCTGCAGAAGGCGGAAGGTCAGGACTACATGGCCAGTGCGATCTACCGGGCGTTCAAGGAGTACAAGGCCATCGTGGAGCGTGCCGGGGAGGAGGGGGCTGCGGCACCGGTGGTGCGCAATGATCCGCCGAAGGAGGAGCCGAAGAAGCCCGAACCGGTGGCCGAGGGAAGTGACGGCCCCGCCGTGCTCTTCAAGGTGCAGATCGTCACCAGCAGCAAACGCATCCCCACGAAAGCGCAGAACTTCAACGGGCTCGACGGGGTGGAGGAGCACCAGGGTTCGGGGATGTACAAGTACACGGTGGGCGCGGAGCGCAGTGTGGCTGCGGCGCGGCGCCTGCAGGAGACCTGCCGGGCGAAGGGATATACCGAGAGCTTCATCGTCGCCTTCAAGGACGGCGAGCGCATCGCCTTGCAGGAAGCCCTTAAATTAGCCGAGGTCCGTTAAGAGCCCGCATATCCTGGATGAAGATCAAACGCGAGTACGCCATCACCGGCTTGGTCCTTGGGGGCGTCGGGCTGCTCATCTTCGGTGTCAACTACCTCAAGGGGCTGGACCTCTTCCAGAAGCGCAACGTCTACCACGCGGTGTACAACAACGTGGCCGGCATCACCAGCGCCAGCCCGGTCTATTACAACGGCTTCAAGGTGGGTCAGGTGATCAATGCCGCGCTGATGCCGGGCAGGAGCGGCCATGTGGTCGTCAGCTTCCAGATCAACGAGGATGAACTGCCGATCGCCAGGGACACGAAGGTGCAGATCTACAGCGCCGACCTCTTCTCGCGCGCGTTGCAGCTGGAATTGGGCAAGGGGCCGCTAGCCGAGGCCGGGGACACGCTGATCGGCGATATCCAATTGAGCCTGACCGATGCCGTCAGCGCCCAGATCGATCCCTTGAAGGCCAAGGCGGAGGGCATGATCTCCAAAGTGGACTCGGTGCTCAATGCGTTCCAGATGATCCTGAACAAGGAGGCCGTGGGCGATATCGACAGCAGCTTCACCAGCATCCGTGAGGTGCTGGAGAGCCTGAGCAGTACCGCCGAGCGCCTGGACAAGCTGGTCGCTGTGGAAAGCGTGACCTTGAGCGCCAGCCTGCACAATCTCCAGACCGTCAGCGCCACCCTCGCACGGAACAGCGACGAGATGGACCACATCTTCACCAACCTCGACACGCTCACCACGGACCTGGCGAAGGGACGATTGCGCAAGGTGATGGACGACATGGCGCTCGCGAGCGCCGAGCTGAAGAAGGTGGCACAGGACATCGGCAACGGGCAGGGCACCATGGGCAAGTTGATGAAAGATGACAGCCTGTACACCAACCTGAACGCCGCCTCCCGCGAGCTCGACCTCCTGCTGGAGGACCTGCGTGTGAACCCGAACCGCTACTTCAGCGTTTTCGGGAAGAAGGACCGACTGCCGAAACTGAGCGATGCGGACATCGAGCGCATCGGCAAGGTGCTGGACGAGGAAAAGAAGAATTGATCATGGGCATCGCAAGCATCGTCTTCATCCTGCTGGTCGGTGCGGCGTCCTGGCTCTTCGGCCGCAACATCATGCGCATCCGGCGCAACATCCTGCTCGGGAAGGATGAGGTGATCAACGATCGGAAGGGTGAGCGCTGGGCAGTGATGACGCGGGTGGCGCTCGGGCAGAGCAAGATGGTGGTGCGTCCTGTGGCAGGTATCCTGCACATCATCGTCTACGCCGGTTTCGTCATCATCAACATCGAGGTGCTGGAGATCATCATCGACGGGATCTTCGGTACGCACCGGGTACTGTCCTTCCTGGGGCCGTTGTACGACTTCCTCATCGGCAGCTTCGAATGGCTTGCGATCGGGGTGTGGGTGGCCTGCGCCATCTTCCTAGTGCGCCGGAACATCATCAAGTTGAAGCGCCTTGCGATGAAGGAACTGGATGGCTGGCCGAAGACCGATGCCAACCTGATCCTCGTTACGGAGATCGCCTTGATGACCGCTTTCCTGGTGATGAACGCGGCCGACTGGAGCCTGCAGCAGCGCGGCGTGGAGCATTATGTGGCGGCAGGTGCCTATCCCGTGAGTTCCACCGTCGCATCGCTCGCCTCCTTCTCCGCGCTCTCCTCCGGCACGCTCATCGCCATCGAGCGCATCTGCTGGTGGTTCCACATCATCGGCATCCTCGCCTTCCTGAACTACCTCGTGGTGAGCAAGCACCTGCACATCCTGCTGGCCTTCCCCAATGTGTGGTACAGCAAGTTGAGGCCGAAGACCGAGATGGTCAACATGCCACGGATCGCCGGTGAAGTGAAGAGCATGATGGATCCTTCGGTGCCGCCGCCCGAGCTGCCCGCACCGCATACCGTGGCCGGGGTGGAGATGACCGAACGCTTCGGCGCCAAGGACGTTTTCGACCTGAGCTGGAAGAGCCTGATGGACGCCTACAGCTGCACCGAGTGCGGCCGTTGCACGAGCGAATGCCCGGCGAACCTCACCGGCAAATTGTTGAGCCCACGCAAGATCATGATGGACACCCGCGACCGCGTTGCCGAGGTGGGCCGGGTCATCGATGCGAAAGGGAAGTGGGAGGATGACGGCAAGAGCCTGCACACGCGCATCACGGACGAGGAGCTCTGGGCCTGCACCACCTGCAATGCGTGCACGCAGGCTTGTCCGGTGAACATCGATCCGGTGAACATCATCCTGGAGATGCGGCGCTACCTGGTGATGGAGGAGAGCAGGACGCGCCCGGCGTTGACGAGCATGTTCAACAACGTGGAGAACAACGGTGCGCCCTGGGCTTTCGGTCCGGACAAACGAATGGATTGGACGAACGCATGAGCCAGCCGTTGACCATACGCACCATGGCCGAGTTCGCCG
>JAKQEI010000040.1 GCA_029573495.1 Bacteroidota bacterium
GCCGTACACCTCATCGGTGGAAACATGGTAGAACCGCTTGCCCTCGAAGGCACCCTTCCATGCTTCTTTCGCGGCATTGAGCAGCGTTACCGTGCCGTACACGTTCGTGCGCACGAAGCTTAGCGGATCGGTGATGCTGCGGTCCACATGGCTCTCCGCGGCCAGGTGGATGACCCCGTCGATGGTGTGCTCCTTGAAGACCTTGGCCACCGCTTCCGCATCGCATATGTCGGCCTTCACGAAGGTGTAGTTCGGAGCCTGCTCGATGTCGCGCAGGTTCTCGAGGTTGCCCGCATAGGTGAGCGCGTCGAGGTTGATGATCCCGTACTGCGGATACTTCGTGACGAAGCGACGCACCACATGGCTGCCGATGAATCCGGCACCGCCGGTGATGAGGATGTTCCGGGACATTATTTTCGGGATCATTCACCACAGAGGCACAGAGTTCACGGAGTAGTTCGCATTCCTCTGTGCACTCCGTGCCTCTGTGGTGAACCGTATTTACAGGCTCCAGTACGTCAGGTTCTTGATCTTCTTCCGGAACACGCCCTTCAGGTCCACCACCACCCCCTTCGGTTTCAGCATGCCCTTGAACCAGGCCTCGTCCTTGCTGGTGTACTCACTGTGGTTCACCGCCACGATGATGGCGTCGTACGGACCCTTCATCTCCGGCGCGAGCTCATAGCCGTACTCGTGCTTCACCTCGGCGCTGTCCGCATGCGGATCGGTCACGTCCACGTGGCAGCTGAAGCTCTTCAGCTCGTTCACCACATCGGCCACCTTGCTGTTGCGGATGTCGGTGACGTTCTCCTTGAAGGTGGCACCCATCACCAATACGCGCGCATCGGCCGGATTGGTGCCGGCCGCGATGATCTTCTTCACCGTCTGCTTCGCGGTGTAGCCACCCATGCTGTCGTTCACGAAGCGGCCCGCATCGATGATCTGCGCGTGGTAACCGAGCTCCTTCGCCTTGTAGACGAGATAGTAGGGATCGACGCCGATGCAGTGGCCGCCGACCAGGCCGGGCTGGAACTTCAGGAAGTTCCACTTCGTTCCCGCCGCCTCCAGCACATCGTAGGTATTGATCCCCATGCGGTTGAATATGATCGAGAGCTCGTTGATCAACGCGATGTTGACGTCGCGCTGCGTGTTCTCGATGATCTTGGCGGCCTCGGCCACCTTGATGCTCGCCGCGCGATGCACGCCGGCCTTCACGACCAGTTCGTACACCCTGGCGATCAGCTCGGCGCTCTCCGTATCGCAACCACTGCTCACCTTGATGATGCTTTCCAGCGTGTGCTCCTTGTCGCCGGGGTTGATGCGCTCCGGGCTGTAACCCACCTTGAAGTCCTCGACGAACCTCAGGTTGCTCAACCGTTCCAGCAGCGGCACACAGTCCTCTTCCGTGCAGCCCGGATACACGGTGCTCTCGTACACCACGAAGTCGCCCTTCTTCAGCACCTGGCCCACGGTGCGCGTGGCACCCAGCAGGGGAGTGAGATCGGGGATGTTCTGGTTGTCGATGGGTGTGGGCACCGCCACGATGAAGAATTCCACATCCTTCAGATCGTTGAGATCCGCGGTGAAGTGGATGTCACAACCCTCGAACTCGGAGGCTTCCAGTTCGTTGCTCGGGTCCTCACCACGGCGCATCATGTCCACGCGCTTCTGATTGATGTCGAAGCCCACGACCTTGATCTTGCGCGCGAAGGCCAGCGCGATGGGGAGTCCGACGTAACCCAGGCCGATCACGGCCAGCTTCGCCTCCTTCTTCAGCAGGCGGTCATACACGTTGCTCATTCCTCTTCTCGTAGATGCGTTCGATGATCTCCACCACCTTCAGGCCTTCCAGCGCGTTGGTGGTGAGGGTGGTATGACCGCGCAGGGTATCCACCACGTTGTCGATGATGAAACCGTGGTTGTTGGCGCTTCCCTTGTAAGCCCCGTAGTCGTTCGCGGGGTTCGTGGGCGCCAGGTCCGGCATCACGTAGTCCTTGATGTGGCAATATTCCACCTGGTCCATGTACTGCCCGCCGATCTTCACACTGCCCTTGGAGCCGATGATGGTCATGCTGCTCTCCAGGTTCCTGTCCCACACGGCGGTGCTGTAGTTGATGCAACCGATGCCACCGTTCAGGAACCGGAAGTTCACCAGCCCGCTGTCCTCGAAGTCGGTCAGTTCCTTGTGGGTGAAGTCCGCGAACTTGGCGCTGATGTCGGTGATGTCGCCGAAGAGCCAGTAAAGGATGTCGATGAAGTGGCTGAACTGGGTGAAGAGCGTTCCACCATCCAATGCCTGCGTTCCCTTCCAGCTGCCGGGCTTGTAGTAGCGATCGTCCCGGTTCCAATAGCAGTTCACCTGCACCAGGAAGATATCGCCCAGCAAGCCCTCATCCACCACACCCTTTATCCACTGGCTGGGCGGGCTGTAGCGGTTCTGCATCACCCCGAACACCGTTCGATGCACCTGCAGCGCCTTGTAGATGACGGCCTCACAACTGGCCTTGCTCAATGCCAGCGGCTTCTCGCAGACCACATGTTTGCGATGCTCGAGGGCCATGATGCACTGCTCGGCATGCAAGCCGTTCGGTGTGCAAACGTTCACCACTTCGATCGCAGGCACCTCGGCCAACATGGAGGCCAGGTCCTGGAAGTAGGGCACACCTTCGGCTATCACACCGGTCTCCTCCCGCGGCCGCGGATCGCACAACGCCACCAGCTCGCAGTCCGGATGTCGCTGGATCATCTCCGCGTGCCGCTTGCCGATGTGGCCGCAACCGACCACGGCGAATGGGATGGGACCGCTCATAGGACCTTGGATACCGCTCCGTTCTTCAGTTGATAACGCTCGCCGCTCTCCGGACAGGTGGCAAGACCGTCCGGGTCGAAGGCGAGCTTATGGCCGAATTCGCTCATCCAGCCGGTGCGTCGGGCGGGATTGCCCACCACCAGCGCATAGTCCGGTACCTCCCGGGTCACCACCGCTCCCGCTCCGATGAAGGCATAGCGGCCGATGTCATGCCCGCAAACGATGGTGGCGTTGGCACCGATGCTCGCACCCTGCTTGACAATGGTGCGCTGGTAGGCACCTCGCCGGTTCACCGCGCTACGCGGGTTGATCACATTGGTGAAGACGCAGGAGGGTCCGAGGAAGACGTCGTCCTCACACTCCACACCGGTATAGATGCTCACGTTGTTCTGCACCTTGACATTGCGGCCCAGCCGCACCTCGGGGCTGATCACCACGTTCTGACCGATGTTGCAGCCCGGACCGATCGTGCAGCCGGGCATGATGTGGCTGAAGTGCCAGATGCGCGTGCCCTCACCGATGGAGCATCCTTCATCGATGACGGCGGTCGGGTGCGCGGTATAGGACATCGTACGGATGGACAGGCGAACAGGTAGGTCTGATCGCATGGCCGGTAAGGGCCGCGAAGGTACCGAAGGCACCCGGAACAGAAGGGATATTCAACCCGTCGGTGGTATCCAGACCGATCGCTCGAACATGTCCGTGCCCGGGGTGACCGGGTCCACAGCACCAGCGGCCACCAAGGCGGCGACCACCTTCTCCAGTCCAGCGGCCGGAAAGGGGGTACCCGTATTCCACCGCACACCGGTGAACCATTCCTGGGCATCGGCAAGGGGCAAGTTGAACCGTTTGGCGATGAGCTCCGGGGCCGTCCGCTTCGTCATGAGGCCCGCCACCTGGTCGTGCAATACCTTCAATAGGCGCTGGACCGCCGCCGGATGCTCGCCGAGCACGGCCTCCGTCCCCACGATGAGGAAGGAGGGCCAATCCGTGCGGTATTCATCCACCCGCCGCAACCGGCCATCGTCCACAAAGGGCTTCGTGGTGAACTTCTCCCAAAGGAATGCCAGCGGACCCGGGTGTGCCAAGCGCTCCAAGGCACCGGGCAGGTCGTTCACCACCTCCAGGTCCCCCTCTCCGACCGACCAGCCTTTGGAACGGGCATAGCTCAACGCCACCAGGTGACTACCGCTGTTCGGCCGGCTGATCGCGTAGGGTACACCATGCAGCTGCGCCGCATCATCGATCCCGGTCCACGCACCCACGTGCACCCCCCAGGTCAGAGCGCTATCCACGTATGGGGCCACGATCCGGCTCGGGTTCCCGCTTAGGATGTCGCGTACGGCCCCTTCGGTCACCATCAGTGCCAGGTCGAGTTCGCCCCGACGGAGCAGGTCGCACATGGCACCTGTGCCTTGCGGTACGGTGCGCCACTTCACCTCCACGCCGGCCCGCACGAAGGCACGACGCTCCAACGCCAGCAGCCAGGGCAGGTTGAAGTGCTCGGGTACGCCACCCACACGGATCGGCACCCGGGAGGAGGCCGCATCAACGGAGGCCTGGATGGAACGGAACGAACGCTTCACGGGACCGGACAGGCTGGGAACGGCTCACTTCCGCACGTAGCCCTCGAAGCTGAAATGCTCCTTCTCGTTCAGTTCGGCGGGGGTCAGCGACTTGAAGTATTCGAAGGTGCGGCGCATGCCCTCGGCACGGTCCACCTTGGGCTCCCACTTCAACAACTTCTTCGCCAGGGTGATGTCCGGTTGACGTTGCATGGGATCATCGCTCGGCAGCGGCTTGTAGATCAGCTTCTGCTTGGTGCCCGTGAGCTTGAGGATCTCCTCCGCGAACTGCTTGATGGTGATCTCCTTCGGGTTGCCGATGTTGACCGGTCCAGCGTGATCGCTGAGCAGCAGGCGATAGATCCCCTCGATCAGGTCGTCCACGTAGCAGAAGCTGCGCGTTTGATCGCCCTTGCCGAAGATGGTGAGGTCCTCACCGCGCAGGGCCTGGCCCATGAAGGCGGGCACCACCCGACCGTCGTTCAGGCGCATCCGCGGCCCATAGGTATTGAAGATGCGCACCATGCGTGTCTCCACTCCATGGTAGTTATGATAGGCCATGGTGATGGCCTCCTGGAAACGCTTGGCCTCATCGTACATGCTGCGCTTGCCCACGGGGTTCACATGGCCCCAGTAGGTCTCGGGCTGCGGGTGCACCTTGGGGTCGCCGTACACCTCGCTGGTGCTGGCCACGATGATGCGCGCCTTCTTCACACGGGCAAGCCCGAGCAGGTTGTGGGTGCCGAGCGATCCCACCTTCAAGGTCTGGATGGGGATCTTCTCGTAGTCGATCGGCGAGGCCGGTGAGGCGAAGTGCATGATGTACTTCAGCTCGCCCGGCACATGCACGAACTTGGATACGTCGTGGTGGTAGAACTCGAAGTCCTCGCGTTTGAAGAGGTGCTCGATGTTCTTCAAGCTGCCCGTGATCAGGTTGTCCATCGCGATCACGTGGTAGCCCTCCTTCAGCATCCGGTCGCAGAGGTGCGAACCCAGGAAGCCGGCGGCACCGGTGATCAGCACGCGGTCCTTCGGCTTCATGACCTTCTTCCTGACGACCTTCAACGTGGTGGCGGGTGCCGACCTGGAGCTCTTCCGAGCCATTGTCCTCGCCTTCTTGCTCACGCGGATGGGGGATGCTGCGTTCTTCTTGGCCATGGGTTCAGGCTTTCGCCGTGGCTTTGGTGCTCGCTTTCGGACTATGCGCAGCCGTGACCACGTTGCGACCGATGCTCACGTAATGGAAGCCCTTCTGCTTCATCTCGTCCAGCTCATACAGGTTGCGGCCATCGAAGATGGTGCGCTCCTTCAGCTCCGACTCCAGTTGCGCGAAGTCCGGTGTGCGGAACAACGACCACTCGGTGCAGATGATCAAGGAGTCCGCTCCCTTCAAGGCTTCGTACTCGTCCTTCGCATAGGTGATCCGGTCGCCGATGAGCTTCTTCACATTGTTCGCTCCCTCCGGGTCGAAGGCCGTGACCGTGGCTCCTGCCTTGGTCAATGCATCGATCATGTACAGGGCGGGGGCTTCACGGATATCGTCGGTATCGGGCTTGAACGAGAGGCCCCACATGGCGAAGTGCCTCCCTTTGAGATCACCGCCGTAGTACGCCTTGATCTTGGGCATCAATGCGGTCTTCTGCTGCTCGTTCACCTCCATCACGCTGTTGATGATCTGGAAGTCGTAGCCCGCCTCCTTGCCGCTCTTGGCCAGGGCCTGCACATCCTTGGGGAAGCAGGAGCCGCCGTAACCGATGCCCGGGAACAGGAAACGTTTGCCGATCCGCGTGTCCGTGCCCATGCCGATACGCACCTTGTCCACGTCGGCGCCAACCGCCTCGCAGAAGTTCGCGATCTCGTTCATGAAGGTGATCTTGGCCGCGAGGAAGGCGTTGGCCGCGTACTTCGTCAGCTCTGCGCTGCGCTCATCCATGAAGATGATGGGATTCCCCTGGCGGACGAAGGGCTTGTAGAGGTCCTCCATCAATTTCCGCGCGCGCTCACTGCTGGTGCCCACCACCACACGGTCGGGCTTCAGGAAGTCATCCACCGCGAAGCCCTCGCGCAGGAACTCGGGGTTGCTCACCACGTCGAACTCCACCTGGGCGTACTTGGCCACCTCGGCATGCACCTTCTCGGCCGTGCCCACGGGCACGGTGCTCTTGTCCACGAGCACCATGTAATGCTTCATGATCCTCCCGATGTCACCGGCGGCCTTCAGCACATAACTGAGGTCGGCGCTGCCATCCTCGCCCGGAGGTGTGGGCAGGGCCAGGAAGACGATCTGCGCCTTCTCCAGCGCCTCGGCCAGATCGGTGGTGAAGCGCAGGCGACCCTGTCGGATGTTGCGCTCGAAGAGCACATCCAGGTGTGGTTCGTAGATGGGCACCTTCCCATCCTTCATCATCTGCACCTTCTCGGTGTTGATGTCCACGCATACCACGTGGTTGCCGGTCTCGGCGAAGCAGGTGCCGGTCACCAGACCGACGTATCCCGTTCCTACTACTGCGATGTTCATTGCTGGGTGAAGAAGCTTTTCACCGTGTCGGTGATGTGCGTGAGTTGTTCGTTGTCCAGTTCCGTGCTCATGGGGAGCGAAAGCACCTCGTGTGTGAGCCTTTCGGTCACCGGGAGTGATCCCTCGGGGGCACGATCGCTCTTGTACGCGTTCTGGAGGTGGCAGGATACGGGGTAGTAGATCATCGCTGGGACGCCATGCGCCTCCAGATGCTGCTTGAGCCCGTCACGACGTCCGTCCGTTACCCGCAGGGTGTACTGATGGAAGACATGGGTGCTGTTCGCGCTGCGTTCGGGCACATGCAGCGCATCGATCCCTGCGAACGCCGCATCGTAGAACGACGCCGCCTTGTTCCGCGCTGCGTTGTACTCATCCAGGTGGCGCAGCTTGATCCGCAGGACGGCCGCCTGAAGGGAATCCAATCGGCTGTTCACACCCACCACCTCGTGGTAGTAGCGCACCTCGCTCCCATGGTTGCACACGCGACGGAGCTTCCGTGCCAGCTCATCATCGTTCGTGAACAACGCACCACCATCACCATAACATCCCAGGTTCTTGCTCGGGAAGAAGCTGGTGCTGGCGATGTGGCCGATGGCACCGCTCCTCCGCTTCGATCCATCGGCGAAGGTGTAGGTGGCCCCGATGGCCTGTGCGTTGTCCTCGATCACGTAGAGCCCATGCTTCTTCGCGATGGCCATGATCGGTTCCATGTCCGCCACCTGCCCGAAGAGGTGGACCGGCACGATCGCCTTGGTGCGCGGCGTGATCTTCCGTTCGATGTCGTCGGGATCGAGGTTGAAGGTCCCCGGCAGTACATCCGCGAAGACCGGCGTGATGCCGAGCAGGCCCACCACCTCCACCGTGGCCACGAAGGTGAAGGAGGCGGTGATCACCTCATCACCCGGTTTGAGGTCCAACGCCATCATGGCGATCTGCAGGGCGTCGGTGCCGTTGGCGCAGGCGATCACATGCTTCGATCCGTTGTGGACCGCCAGTTCCTTCTCGAACTCCTTCACCTCCGGTCCGTTGATGAAGACCGCGCCATCGATCACACGCTGCAGGGCGGCGTCGACCTCGGGCTTGATGCGCTGGTACTGGCCGACAAGGTCGACCATCTGGATGGGTTTCATCGGCTGATCGATGGTGCGGCGATGGGATCGCCGGAGCGGCCGCGAAGATAGCCGTTGTCGCATGCTATGCACCTGAAATCTCGGCCGGACCCATGGTTAGGAGGGACACGACCGCCTCGGCCGGTACACTCAGCTCAACAATTGCCTCAGAGGCATGCATTCTTTTCCGCGGTGGGGGGACACCTTACGCCACTTGCAGCCGGGAGATGGGATGACCCTTGACCCTTGTGACTAACTGGCAATCGCACGCCACCAAGTGCAAGGCCCGAACATGCCCAGCCTGCGGTGAAGCATTTGGAGAACTTGCCATTTTCAGGTAAACTTGGGGAAACGACTCAACTATGAAACGACAATTCTCTTCGATACCATCCTTTCCATTGGCGCTATTCGTCTTTCTGCTAGCCTTGGGGTTTAACGAACCATTGTTTTCGCAAGGACCATTCATACCGATCGACCCATCTGGTGCAAGACCTTCAGCAGCTTGGACGTTTCTGCCGAACGAAGGTCAGTACTTCGACCTATCCGGGAATTTGAGGCATGATGTGATGTTCGCAAGTGTTGGGACCTTCCCAACAATTTACACGATAAACAGAAGGGCACCTCGAATAACCTGTTGATAGGTTGACGACATTGGATCTTGACGATCTGGAGCACAATGGATCACTTTGGCAGCATGAAGTTACGCGCTACCAAGGGCCTGTTCGATGAACAGGAAGTGCTCCAGCGGTTG
>JAKQEI010000070.1 GCA_029573495.1 Bacteroidota bacterium
CATCGGATCGCTCCGACCTTTGAGGGGGAACAGGTGCTGGTCTTCACGGTGGAGTGCCTGGCGGATGAGTTGGCGATGGGATCGGGCTTCACCGAACGTGAGGTGGAAGTGGTCGTACCGCCCTTACAACCAATGCGCTACACCATGGCGTTGGAATATGTGGACGTCGGTGAACGTGCCGCACCGCGTTTCAATGCGCTGAACGGTAGACCCCTGGAAGTGCGATGGTGAATGGGATGGTGCTACGCTTCCAGTGTATCGTGATCATCATGGGGCTGATCATGGCTCCTGCCTTGCATGCCCAACCCCAACCACCCGACTTCTGCTTCGTGATCTCCCAGCCGGGTGATGCCGACAAGCCCTTGGCCCGTGCCTATGAAGTGAAGCAGGTGTACCGGGAACGCGTTCCTTATTACAACTCGAACAGATACTGGCTGAAGCCGGACACCATGCTCACCCTGCAGGGCGGCGATCTCTTTCGGCAGAACAATGGCGGATGGCGGGTCTTCCAGCCTGTTGTAGGTGTGAGCGAGAGCCGGGTGCTGGTCATCGCCGGGAAGGACACCATGCGGATCGATCTGCCCGACGAGATGCAGCCATTGATGGAACGCGCGTGGCGTCGTTGGGATCGTCCTTCACCGGATGTGATGCGCTTCAAGCCCGGCAGGTGGGATGTGATGACCTGCATCAACGAATATCAAGCGGGGGTGGCCACACATCAAGTGCTGCTGACACGCCTGCAGCAGGAAGTGGAATGCGTGCCACCACCGGCGAACATTCCACCGGCCGGCATCCGCCCCCCGCAGGTCCGGCCGATGCCGCCCATCGCCGCGCCGGAGATCCGCTCCCCTTCCACACCGGATGAATGGCAGGCCTATTGGGACGCGCAGCCACCGCTGAAGAAGGTGAAGGTGGAACGAACGAGCGCGGACACCGTCTGGTTGCGCATCACCGGTCGGGTGATGCTCGATGGCGGTTGTGCGAGCAACGTGCCCCAGCTCGGCGTCGAGCTCCTCACGGATACCGGTTGGGTGGAACGCCTTCCCTTGCGTGAGGAGCAGATGGATTGCGGCATGCCATGGGCGGACTGGAAGGATCACGAGCTGATGATACCGCTCCGTTGGTGGGTGTACCACATCGACAGGCGCACCGATGATCCGCTCACGCCCGGGACCTATCGGATCGTGCTGCGCGGCGGCAACTTGCAGTACGTGCGCAGTCCGGCATTCGTGCTACCTTGAACCTATGCGGAGCGCTCTGATCATCCTGTTCGCCGTGGT
>JAKQEI010000088.1 GCA_029573495.1 Bacteroidota bacterium
GGCCCATGGGGTCGGCATCGCCGAAGTATTTCTTCGCGAGCGCCTGCGAGAGCACGATGCTGCCGGGCTTGGTGAGGGCGGTCTTTGGATCGCCCACGAGCAGCGGGTAGTTGAAGATGTCGAAGACGGTGCTGTCCACGAGGTAGAGGCCGCTCTCGGTGAACATCTTGTCGGTACTTAGGCTGTCGCCCACCTTGAGGGTGTGCTGCGGGTCCTGGAAATCGAACCAGCGGCAGTAGCGCTCGATCAGCTCGGGATGATCATGGTAGAGCGTGGGGCCGAGGCCGAAGACCATGCTGCTGCTGTGCTCGCCCTGGCCTTCCATCTCGATCTCGCCCACCACGCGGTACACGCGCTCGTAGTTCGGCACGAAGCGGTCGTAGCCCCGCTGGTAGCGCACGTACAGCGCGATGAGCACGAAGCAGGCGATGCCCGTGGCCAGGCCCAGCAGGTTGATGAGGGTGTAAAGCTTGTTCCGCGTGAGGTTGCGGACGGAGGTGAGGAGGAGGTTCTTGAGCATGCGACGAGGGGTGATGCAAATTGCTTCACGTCCTTCTCCCATGCCTTGGAAGTGTGCGCTGGGGTTGCGGGAGTGACAAGCGGTTGACCCCTCGGCAGGCATCAAAAGGAAGTCGCGCCGGATGATCCGTTGGACGTTGGGGACCGACCGTTCCCCGATCCGCGAGCGTTCCCGAACGAAGGACCACTTAGGTTGGAGGAACGATCCCGAAACCTCCACCATCATGCATCGGAACCCTAACCTCCTATTGGTCGTCACCCTGCTCTCCGTGTACGAGGTGCGTGCCCAAAGCTTCGCTGAACTGGACATCAACGAGGTACGCGCCCGGTTCCATTCGAACGGGCTCCTGGGCCCGGATCTGGCGACCGGGGAGAGTGCGTTCCAGGTGCCTGCCACCACCGCTGTCTCACCGATGTACAGCAGTGGCCTGTGGATCGGGGGGCTCGACCCGGGCAATAACCTGCGTCTGGCGGCCCACCTTTTCGGTGACAACGGCCAGCGCGACTTCTTCCCCGGACCGCTCACCACGGATGGGTCCGCGACCATCCTACCCGAAGTTTCCGAGGAGTACGACCAGGTGTGGTCCGTGTACCGAACGGAGATCGAGACGCATCAGGCCTACTTCGCCTGCCTGAAGGACCCGGAGTGTGATGTGAACATCGCCTTTCCGGGTGGTTACACCATGCCGGCATCCATCGCGACATGGCCGGCCGAGGGCTTGGTCGACCTGGGACAGGCGCCCTATCTCGCCCCCTTCGTGGACCATGATCAGGATGGCACCTACGATCCCGGTTCCGGTGATCACCCATGCATCCTCGGTGACCAGGCGCTCTATGCCATCTACAACGACAAGGCCGGCCCACACCTCGAATCGAACAGCCTCCCCATCGGGTTGGAGGTCCACGCCATGCCCTTCGCCTACGCATCCGTTCCCGGGCTGGAACAGACCGTCTTCATCCAATACCTCTTGATCAACCGCAGCTCGAACACATTAACGGAGCTCCACATCGCCCACTTCGCGGACTTCGACCTGGGTTGCAGTGAGGATGATCACGTGGGCACGGACGCCGCCCGGGGCCTGGTCTATGCCGTGAACGGTAACGCGGTGGACGGTGATTGCATGGGAACACCCGGGTACGGCGAACAACCACCGGCCTTCGGAATGGTGGTCTTGAAAGGTCCGCTGCTGGAGCCTGATGGCCTGGACAACGCTGCGGATCCGTTGGAGCTCTATCAGTATGGCACCGGCTACGCCGACGGTATCGTTGACAATGAACGTCATGGCCTCGACCGCTCGATGTACTTCATGGGCGCAGGCCCGAGCCCGATGTTGGTACCCACTCCCTTTGAGCCGAGCAGGTTCTTCAACTACATGCGCGGGATCTGGCTTGACAACAGCGTGCTCACCTACGGCGGGAACGGGTATGGTGGACCACCTGACGCGACGGCATCTGACTATGCCTTCCCGGGAGAT
The DNA here is from genome assembly GCA_029573495.1 of Bacteroidota bacterium. GTDB lineage: Bacteria > Bacteroidota > Bacteroidia > Flavobacteriales_F > PHOS-HE28 > PHOS-HE28. Next base: position 1,995 of record JAKQEI010000088.1, read on the forward strand.
ACCGACCCGACCGGTTACGGCACCAATGGTGAGCCACAGGCACCTTGGACCGAGACATCCGCCAGCAACACGCCTGGCGATAGGAAGGCGCTGGCCATCATGGGACCGGGCACACTTGAACCGGGAGAGCACATGACGATGTTGGTGGCTTACGTGTATGCGCGTGCGACAAGCGGTGGTCCTCAGGGCAGCGTATCGGCATTGCAGGAGCGTGTGGACAGCTTGCGTGCAGTCGTGGAGGGGATCGAAGGGCTGTTCGATCAAGGAGAGACAGCAGGTCTTGCCTGTCAGTCCATCACCACGGCCCTTCCCGAAGTCAACGGAACGTCCTCCATCACGCTCTTCCCGAATCCCGCAGTGGACCAGTTCACCCTGCGGTGCAGCGCACCTTCAGCGGATGCCCTGATGGAGCTCTTCGACATGCGGGGAGCACGCGTGATGGTAACGCGGCTTACGGGTACAGCGACAACGATCGACGTATCCCATCTCCGGCCGGGGATCTACGGGGTGCGCGTGCGAACAGCGGGAATGGCGAGCACCTTCCAGTTGGTGAAAGCGGAATGAGGTCGATCGTCCCCCTCATTCCTCCTTCCGGAACAAGCGCTTGAAGAAGCTCTTCTCCTCCTCGCTCTTCTCCCCCACGTTCACGATGCTGATCTCCTGGTCGATGGATGGCTGTATGGCACGTATGAACGCATTCCGCACCAGGTCCACGATGGCGTAGAAGAGATGTGTGTCGGGCTTGTCCAGCTCCCCACTGAACTCCAGTTTGGTCGCCACCTGATCGTGCTTTGGATTGGTGAGGACCGCCCCGGCGGTACCGGCCAGGCCCTCCCACAGCTTGCGGAAGAAGGTGTCGCCCTTGTCCTCTGGTCCGAGCACATCCAGATCCATGATCACGGGCTTCACATAACCCGCGAAACGAAGGTCCTCCGTGGCGATCTCGCTGTACAGGCCGAACACACCCTCGTTCACATCCACATCGGCGTAGGCCTTGAAGAAGTCATTGAACTCGGTGAGCCGCATGCCTTCAAGGCCCATGTCCAGGTCGAACGCGGGATCACGCGCCAAGGGGTCGAGGCGCATTCCCAGATCGAAGCGACCGCCGTAGACGTTCGCTGTGGCCCTCACGCGTGCGGGTAGGACGTCGGTACTATCGTAACTGTTGCGGAGGTTGAGCGCGAGAATGTTGAGGTCGTCCATCTGGACATCCACCTTCGGCTTGCTGGTGAGGTCACGGTAATGCAACTCGCCCCCTTTCACCTCCACCCGGTTGATCCGCAAGGGCATCAGGTCATCGAGCAGGTCACCCAATGAAGTGGTGTCCTTCTGCACCTCGGCGGGTTCCACCTTGTCCTTCGTGAAGCTCAGGGACGGCCGGTCGATCACCAACTCCCCCACAACGGAACCGTGGAACAAGGCCTTCCACTCCACCGACAGGTCGATCACCTCCGCTGAAACGAACGAAGTGCGCTCATGGGAAACGGAATCCACATGATCGAGGAACAAACCCTCGATCCTGTACGCTCCGCGGATCAAGGCCAGGTCCAGATCGACGGCATGACCGTAATAACCCGGGACCTTGGCAAGACGATCGTTCAGCAGGTGCAGCAGCACGTACGGGAGGACGATGCGCAGGACCAGAAGCCCAAGGACGATGTGCAGAAGCGGTCGGAAGCGCTTTCGACGACTTCCGGTCGGTGGTTCGGGGAAGGCCATGCACTGTTCCTGACAATCCACGGGCCGCGACGATCCCGGGATCAACATGTGTTAACAGGAGCACGCGTGCCGGATGCAATCATTTCGTTTCATTTGTAACCATTACGAACGGAACGATCATGCCCGCCTCATCCATCGGTTATTGGTGCTCCATTGCGGCCCACCGGTACTTCGCCCGGTTGCAGGAACTATTGGCGGAGCTGGACATCAACAATTGGTACTACGTACTACTCTCCATCGAGGAAGGCAAAGGGTTGTTGAGCCAGCAGGAGCTGGCCGACCGCCTGGAACTCGACAAGGTGACCATGACACGGGCCATAGATCACCTCGGGGACAAGGGCTACGTGCAGCGATGTGAATGTGCGGGTGACCGTCGGAAACACCTGGTGAAGCTGACACCCAAGGCCAGGCCTGCGATCAGGGCGATACGCAAAGCCTACGTAGAACTGAACGAGGAAGCACTGACAGGGTTGAAGCGAGCCGACCGTGGTGTGTTCATGGAGCAGCTCATGCTATTGGTATCGAATCTCCGAAAAGTGGGTGAGCCGGTGGCACTCACGAACAAACGTGTACACGTATGAGCCGAACATCGACGATAGTCAGTGCCGTTCCCCTGCTGCTGGCCGCGTGTGGTGGAAGTGATGAGCAAGCAGCGGGGGGCGGCGCCCCCCCGGTCATGACCGTGCAGGTGCACGTGTTGCGCGGCCGTCAGCTGGATAATGCCTTCACCACCACCGGAACCCTGCTTCCGAACGAGGAAGTGGAACTGCGCAGCGAGGTGAGCGGGCGGGTCACGCACATCGGCTTCGAGGAAGGACGGAAAGTGGCAGCGGGACAGGTGTTGGTGCGCATCAACGACGATGACCTCCAGGCACAGCTGCGGAAGGCCGAAGCCAACCTGGAACTCGCGACGGATGCCGCCGCACGGCAGGAGCAGTTGCTCGCCGTGAAGGGCCTGAGCCAGGAGACCTATGATGCCGCCGTGGCGCAACGCATCGGATACCAGGCTGACGTGGACAACCTCCGCGCGGCCATCGCCAGGACCACGATACGCGCCCCCTTCAGCGGCACCGTCGGCTTGCGCAGCATCAGCGAAGGCGGCTATGTCTCACCCGCCCTGACCATCGCACGGCTCGCGCAAACGGATCCGATGAAACTGGACTTCAGCGTTCCCGAGCGATCCGCCCTGCAGATGAAGCCTGGCACCCGGGTGCGCTTCACGGTGGAAGCGGACACCATGCACTATGACGCCGAGGTCTACGCCGTGGAACCCAGCGTGGACCCCAGCACACGCACGATGCAGGTGCGTGCCCGCACGACGAACGCGCATGGCCGCCTGGTACCGGGTTCGTTCGCGAAGGTGGAGGTGAGGCTTGCGGCGATCACCGATGCGCTCACCATCCCGGCCGAAGCGCTCATCCCCGACATCCAGGGTCAGAAGGTGATGGTACTCAAGGACGGCAAGGCGAAGAGCGTTCGGGTGGAGGTGGGCATCCGCACGGAGAATGAGGTGCAGCTTATCAGCCAGGTGCAGCCCGGCGATACCGTGATAACCAGTGCATTGCTGGCCGTGCGGGATGGCATGCCATTGCGGCCGGCGGAGAGGAAGGGGAATGCTATTGTTGATACGGTGAGTGGTCAATAGCGAATGGTGAACGGAGAACACGAACGCCTTGATCCCCATTCACCAGCTCCCATTCGCCATTCACCCTGAGTTCCTGCCTTCATGAACATCAGCTCCCTTTCGATCAACCGGCCCGTCCTGGCGACGGTGATATCGATCTTCCTCGTGCTCTTCGGGGTGATCGGCTTCACCTACCTCGGCGTGCGCGAATACCCCAGCGTGGACCCGCCTGTGATCACGGTGACCACCAACTACGTGGGCGCGAACGCCGACATCATCGAGAAGCAGATCACCGAGGTGCTGGAGGAGAGCATCAACGGCATCGCGGGCATCACCAGCCTGACGAGCGTGAGCAGCGATGGACGCAGCACCGTCACCGTGGAGTTCGACCTGGACATGGACCTGGAAGCCGCGGCCAATGACGTGCGCGACCGCGTGAGCCAGGCGGTGCGCAACCTGCCGACGGATGCGGATCCGCCGATCGTGGTGAAGAGCAATGCGGACAGCAGTCCCATCCTGAGCATGACCATGCAGAGCGACCAGCGCTCGATGCTGGAACTGAGCGAGATCGCGAACAACCAGTTCAAGGAGCGGCTGCAGACGATCCCGGGCGTGAGCGAGATCCGCATCTGGGGCGAGAAGAAGTACAGCATGAAGTTGCAGCTGGATCCGGTGAAGATGGCCGGCTACCGCATCACCCCGGCCGATGTGCGCACCGCGCTCGACCGCGAGAACGTGGAGCTGCCGAGCGGCCGGATCGAGGGCTATCGCACGGAGCTGACGATCCGCACGATGGGCCGGCTGGAAACACCCGAGCAGTTCAACGACCTGATCCTGCGCGACGAGGAAGGCGTGGTGGTGCGTCTCCGCGATGTGGGCCGTGCTGAGCTGATGCCGGAGAACGAACGCAGCCTCCTCCGGGGGAACGGTGCCGTGCCGCAGGTGGGCATCGCGCTCACCCCGCAGCCGGGCAGCAACTACATCGCCATAGCGGATGAGTACTACAAGCGATTCAAGCAGATCAGCAAGGACCTGCCGGGTGACCTGCGCTACACGCTGGCCATGGACACCACCATCGGCATCCGCAAGGCGATCACGGAAGTGGAGGAGACGATCGCCATCTCCTTCGCCCTCGTGGTGCTCATCATCTTCCTCTTCCTCCGGGACTGGCGCACCACGTTGATCCCCGTGCTCGCCATCCCGATCTCCCTCATCGGCGCCTTCTTCATCATGTACATCGCGGGCTTCAGCATCAATATCCTCACGCTGCTGGCCGTGCTGCTCGCAACGGGGATCGTGGTGGACGATGCGATCGTGGTGCTGGAGAACATCTACAGCAAGATCGAGCGCGGCATGGATCCGATCAAGGCCGGTCACGAGGGCAGCAAGGAGATCACCTTCGCCATCATCAGCATCACCATCACCCTGATGGCGGTCTTCCTGCCGGTGATCTTCCTCAGTGGGTTGACCGGTCGGCTGTTCCGCGAATTCGGTATCGTCGTGGCCGGCGCGGTGCTGATCAGCGCCATCGTCAGCCTCACGCTCACGCCCATGCTCAGCGCGCATTGGCTCAAGCATCAGCCTCGCCACAGCCGTTTCTTCGAGGTGACCGAGCGGTGGTTCAACAACATGACGGAAGGCTACAACCGCTCGCTGAAGCGCTTCATGCGGATGCGGTGGTTGAGCTGGGTGATCCTGCTGGTGAGCCTGGGGGCCACGGTACTGATCGGCTCGCAGCTGCAGAGCGAGCTGGCGCCGATGGAGGACAAGAGCCGTTTCATGGTGCAGAGCACCGCGCCGGAAGGCACCAGCTTCGAGGTGATGAACGACTACCTCACGGACATCATCGGCCTGGTGGACACGCTTCCGGAACGCCAGGCGTTGCTGAGCGTGACCGCACCGGGCTTCGGCACGGCGAGCAGCACCAACAACGGTTTCGTTCGTGTCACCCTGGTGGATCCCGCGGATCGGGACCGCACCCAGGACGAGATCGCCAAGGCGATCATGGCGGAACTGCCGAAGTACAACCTGGCCCGCAGCTTCGTGATCCAGGAACCCACGATCGGCGGCTCACGCTTCACACGACTGCCGGTGGAATACGTGATCCAAGCGCCCACGTTCGAGAAGCTGCGCGAGGTGATCCCCATCTTCATGGAGAAGGTCGCCGCCGACAAGACCTTCCGTGTGAGCGACCTCAACCTCAAGTTCAACAAACCCGAACTGAACGTGGAGATCGACCGCGACCGGGCCCGCGCGCTCGGCGTGAGCATGCGCGACATCGCAGAGACGCTCCAGCTGTACTTCAGCGGGCAGCGCTACGGATACTTCATCTTCAAGGGGAAACAATACCAGGTGATCGGTCAGGCCACACGCGCGGACCGCGACGCACCGGTGGACCTGAGCGCGGCCTTCGTCCGCAACAACAAGGGGGAACTGATCCAGCTGGACAACCTCGTGCACATGAGCGACCGCAGCACACCGCCGCAGCTCTTCCGATACAACCGTTACGTGAGCGCCACGGTCAGTGCCGACCCCAACGAGGGCTTCACCATCGGTGACGGCATCGCAGCGATGGACCGCATCGCCGACGAGGTCCTCGATGACACCTTCAGCACCACACTCGGCGGGGTGAGCAAGGAATTCGCGGAAAGCAGCAGCAGCCTGGGCTTCGCCTTCGGCCTGGCCTTCCTGCTCGTCTTCCTCATCCTCGCCGCACAGTTCGAGAGCTGGATCGATCCCGTGGTGGTGATCAGCACCGTGTTCGTGGCGGGCACCGGTGCCGTGCTCAGCCTCTGGATCTTCGACCACACGTTGAACATCTTCAGCAACATCGGCATCATCGTACTGATCGGCCTGGTAACGAAGAACGGGATCCTCATCGTGGAATTCGCGAACCAGCGCAAGGAACATGGTCTGAAGAAGATGGATGCCGTGATCGATGCCGCCACCCAACGACTGCGACCGATCCTGATGACCACGCTTGCCATGGTGCTCGGGGCCCTGCCGATCGCACTGGGCATCGGTGCCGCCGCGAAGAGCCGGGTTCCCATGGGCATCGTGATCATCGGCGGGTTGTTGTTCTCGCTCGTCCTCACCCTGTACATGGTGCCTGGGCTGTACAGTTACATGTCCAGGGAAAAGAAGGAAGGGAGTGAAGAGGTGAGGACGGAAGGCAACGTCAATGATCCATTGAGCGCATGAGAATCATCCTCACTTCTTCCCTGTTCCTGCTCTTTTCGGCACTCCACGCGCAGACCCTCTCGGCCGAAGAGGCCGTGGCCATCGCGCTTGAGCACAACCACGGGGTACGCCTGGCCAGGCTGGATGCGCGCACCAGCGAGTTGATGAACAACATGGGCAACGCTGGCATGCTGCCCACGCTTGATGCCAACGGTTTCTATTCCATCGACAACAGCAGTACAAAACAGACCTTCTTCAGCGGTGAAGTCCGCGAGGCCGACAATGCCGATACCCGTGTGCTGGATGGAGCGCTGGCCCTGAACTGGACCGTGTTCGATGGGCTCACCATGTTCGCGGCGAAGGAGCGACTGGAAGCGTTGGAGTCGATCGGCAGGACCGAGCTGCGTCAACAGATGGAGAGCACGGTGTACGATGTGCTCACCAGCTACTACCTCACCGCACAGTTGACCAAGGCGGTGGCGGTGCAGCGGGAAGGGATGATCACCAGCAAGGAACGGTTGACCATCACCGAGACCGGCGAACGGATCGGCTCGTACAGCGGGCTCGCGCTGGTGCAGGCACGCCTGGACCTGAGCGCCGATAGCGCCGCCCTGCTCGACCTGGTCCAGCAGCGCGCGATCGCGCACTCGCGCTTGAACACGCTGCTCGGGCGTGACGCGGACAGCCCCGTGGAGGTATCGCTGGACATCCCCCTGCCCGAAGCGCTGGACCTGGCCACCATCCAGTCGAACGCACGCAACAGCAACAGCGCCCTTCAGACCGCACGCCAAGAGCAACTGCTCGCCGATGCATCGATAAAGGAACTCCAGGGGGCCTTGTTCCCGCGGATCGACCTGTACGGCAACTACGGGTACACGCGCAGCACCAGTGCGGTGGGCTTCCTGCAGAGCAACCGCGCCGTGGGACCGGATTATGGGGTCAGGGTGAGCGTACCGCTCTTCCGGGGACTACAGGCGAACAAGGCGGTTGAAGCCGCGAAGATCGCGCGGGAGCAGGCGGCCATCAGCACCGAACAGGCGCAACTGCAACTGGAGCAGCAGGTATTGGACGCATGGACGGCCTATGGCACCGCTCACCAACGCATCCTACTGGAACAACGCAACCTGGAAGGGATCCGCACCCAGGTGAAGGTGGCGCTGGAAAGCTACCGCATCGGCCTGCTCACGGCCGTGGAACTACGCGATGTGCAGCAGGGGTTGATCGAAGCGGAGAACCGGCTATTGCTCGCACAGTTCGAGGCGAAGGCGGCTGAGCTTCAGCTCAAATGGCTGGCCGGAGAGCTGGTGTGATCCGGATCGACCCACGGGCCAGGAAGAAGAGTGCAGCGCAGGCGGCCAATTCGTTAGAGTACCACCAAACCCCAGCGGTCGCCACCCACGCCGCACCATGTTCTTCAGGCCGCTTGTGCGCGGCTCAATTCCTCTGCCACGCGCTTCACCCCTACGAGCCGCTCGACCCATTGTCTCCCGGCTTCGCGGGCGCGGCGTGCCGCATGAGGAAGCCCCATGAAATCACCCTGCCAAAGCTCCAGCCGGGTCCGTCCGGGTGCTTCGGCGATCAGGTGCAGATCCACGGTCGTCCGGCTCGCCGGTTCATCGGGGAGTCCGCTACGCACATCGTAGTGGGAATACCGCAGTCGTTCGCCGGGGAAAAGTGTGAGGACGGTGCCTTCCGCCGCCACCGCTCCTCCGCTGCCTTCCTCATCCCGCATCAGCCACTGGAAACGCTTCCCCCGCTGTAGTTCACCCTTCAGCGACCAGGCCAGGGAGAGGTGGGTCAGTTTGGGATCGCTCAACGCCGCCCACACGAACTCCACCGGAGCGTCGACGATCAGCGTGCGGTGCACATTGGTCTCGTCCTTCGTGTTCTTCATCATGATCTTGTTGCGACATGATCCATGCCGTATTTCCAGAACGCTCGGAAACTGACAAGTCACGTCCAGTGATCGTTAAGGATCGTGAAGGCATGCGACCAGCTGGCAGCCGGCTGTCATTCAGCTGACAGCACGGTTCCTCGCGGATGACGATCCCATGACATATGCGTCCGTGAGACACCAAGAATGGTCGTGGTACAGGTCCGGGCAGGCTGCCCGACGAACGCGTGATCATGGTGCCTAGCTTGCGCTCCCATGGACATGCCAGCAGCTTACCTGAAGAGTGCACGCGAGCAGTTCAGCCACTACGAACGGCTCGGAGAGAAGACCTTCGAGCAGGTGAGCGACGAGGGCCTCTTCCGTCGGTCCGATCCGGATGCCAATTCGATCGCGATCCTCGTGAACCACCTTCACGGCAACATGCGCTCCCGGTGGACCGACTTCCTCACCAGCGATGGAGAGAAGGAATGGCGTGAGCGTGACCGGGAGTTCGAGGACCTCATCACTTCCCGGGAAGAGATGCTCGCGCGGTGGAACGAAGGCTGGCAGTGCCTCTTCGCCGCGCTGGACTCCGTGAACACCGGGAACTTCGACACCACTGTGTACATCCGGAACCAGGAAAATACGATCATCGATGCGGTCAACCGTCAGTTGTGCCACTACGCCTACCACGTTGGGCAGATCGTGCTGCTGGGTCGCGAAGAACGTCGCGGCGATTGGAAGAGCCTATCGATCCCGCGAGGTGGTTCCACCGCGTTCAATACGGAGAAGTTCGGCCGCGGACTGCATAGCGGACATTTCACGGACGATCTGAAGTAGGTCCCCGGGCGGTCGATCGGGGATGGTGGTCACTCATAGCGCAAGGCCTTCACCGGATCCGCCGCCGCGGCCTTGTACGCCTGCATGGTCACGGTAAGGACGGTCACCACCAACGTGATGAGCAGGGCCGCCAGGTAAAGGAGCGGTGAGATGCGGGTGTGGTAGGCGAAGGTCTCCAACCAACGACCGATGGCGTAGAACGCGAGTGGGAAGGCCACGAAGAGCGAGGCGCCCATCAGGATCACGAACTCCCGGTTCATACGCCGCACGATGTCCAGGACCGGAGCACCCATCACGCGACGGATGCCGATCTCCCGGGTGCGCTGCTTCGCGGTGAAATAGGCCAGTCCATAAAGTCCCATGATGGTGAGCAGGATGGTGAGGATGGCGAAGGCGGTGAACACCCGGTACAGCTTGTCCTCTGCCGCGTACAGCTGCGCGATGCTGTCGGTGAGGAAGGTGGCATTCCATTCCGCGTTGGGGAATAGACGCTTCCATTCACCCTGGAGCGCGGCCATCTGTTGTGAGACATCACCCGGTGCCAGGCGTAGCACAAGGTTCCTGGCGCCATAGCGCCGGTCGCTCTGGAATAGCACGAGCGGCTCGATGGGTGTGTGCAAGCTGGTGTAGTGGAAGTCCTTCAGAACGCCGATCACCGCCAGTTCCAGTTCCGCGCTATCTCCCGGTGCGTAGATCTTCTCCGCCAGCGGGTCCTTCCAGCCGAAGGCCTTCACCGCGCTCTCGTTCACCATCACCGCACTCCCGCGATCACTCGGGATCGACGGATCGAAGTAGCGGCCCGCCGCGAGCTCCACGCCGAGCAGCGCGGGCAGGTCCGCGTCAGTGCTCATGGTCGGCATGGGTTTGTCGATCCGGCCCTCGGGGGTGTTCGCCTGCAGCACCCATCGTCCGCTCCCCTGGCCGGGGAGGTCCTGCGTGAACGCCGCACCGGTCACGAAGCTCTGTCGCATCAGTTCATCCTTCACCGGGCGCAGGCGGTCCCAGGCCAGAGTGTCCGGGCCCTGTGGAAGCGGCATGGTGATGCTCAGGAGGTTCTCCTTGCGGAAGCCCATGTCGGTGGTGCGCAACCAATGCAACTGCGCGAATACAGCGAGCGTGCCGACCACCATGAAGAGCGCGATGGCGAACTGGGCGCCCATCAACACCTTCCTGACGCGCTGCTTTCCGGCACCGCTGGCGACACCCTCCTTCAGCAGGAGCTGCGGTGCGAAACGCGAAAGGAAGAAGGCCGGATAGCTGCCGGCGACCACACCGATCATCAATACGATGAACAACACCACCGCGAGGAAGCTCCCGCGCAGCAGGTAGCCCATGCCGATCTCCTTGCCCGTGATGCCATTGAAGGCGGGTAGCGCCAGCCACAGCATGACCAACGCGACGAGTATGCCGATCACGGCGATCATCACGCTGCCTCCGATGAACTGGGCCACGAGCTGGCCGCGTTGGGCACCGCTCACCTTTCGCAAGGCCACCTCCTTCGCACGCCGGGTCGCATCGGCGGTGCTCATGTTGATGTAGTTGATGCAGGCGATGGTCAGTATGAGCACTGCCACGATGGCGAAGAGGGTGACATAGGCCTTGTTGCCCTTCTTCGGTGTGTCGTAGATCAGCGTATTGTTGAAGTGCACCTCCTTCAAGGGCTCGAGGTTGAAGCGGATGTTGCCTTGGAACTCCTCGCCACCCCATGCCGGGATGATGTACTTCCTGACGAAGGCGTCCATCTTCCCCTGGAAGTCGTCCGCGCTCACGCCGGGCGCCAGCACCAGGTAATTGAAGCAGCTGTTGTTACCCCAGCTCTGCCCCAGCTGCTCGCGCGCCTGTGGCGGCATACCCAGGCGGCTCATGAACACACCCATGGGGATATGCGTGTTCTCCGCGGTCCCATCGATGACACCGGCCACCTTCAGCGTGCGCCCGTTCCGCGTGACCAACTTTCCGATGGGGTCATCCGCACCGAACATGCGGGTGGCCATCTCCTGCATGATGACGATGTTGTCCGGCTCGTCCAGCGCTTCAGGGCCGCCGTGCACGAAGGTGAAGTCGAAGTTGCGGAAGGTGCTCGTGTCGGCATTGTACCCATCCTCCGCTTCATACCGCTCCCCATCATACTCCAATGTCGTCCGACCAAGCTGATATAGCGAGATGCCCGCTTCGATGTCAGGGTATTCGTTCAACAACGCCTCCATGATCGGATAAGGCGTGATGCCGAAGTCATCGCTCACATCCCCGAAGCGATAGTGCGCCTGGATGCGGAAGATCCGATCCGCCTTCCGGTGGTGCGCATCGTAGCTCAACTCATCCTGCACGTAGATGTAGATGAGCAGACAGGCCACCACGCCGATGGCGAGCCCAATGATGTTCAGGGCCGCGAACAGCTTGTCCCGCTTCAGCGTTCGCCAGGCCATGAGAAGGTAGTTCTTCCACATGCCACCAAGGTGAGGCCTGGAGGTCCACCGCTGCTTCCCGATGGTGTGATGGTGTTGGCTCAGTGATGAGCGGTTCAGCAAGAGCGCCGGATCGACCGGAACGCAATGACCCGTCATAGCGGCACCTATGACGGGTCATTGCGCCTCATTCGAACAACCTGCTTACAACTCGCCGCGCTCGGCCGCTTTCTGCATGCGCTTGTTGGCATAGATCGCCACCTCCACGCGCCGGTTCTGGGCTTTGCCTTCGGCACTGCCATTGTCGGCAACGGGTTGACCTTCGCCGTAACCGACCGTGCTGATCCGTCCTGCCGGTACACCATCCGCGATCAGCTGGCGTGAAACGCTCTTGGCGCGCCGTTCGGACAGACCCAGGTTGTAGTCGTCCGCACCATCCGAGTCAGTATGGCCTTCGATCAGGATGTCGGTATCCTCATATTTCAGCAGCGTCTGGCCCAGTTCGTTCACGTTCTGAACGGCGGTGGCGTTCAGGTCGCTCTTGTCCACGCCGAACAGCAGACCACTGTCGAACGTGATCTTGATCCCCTCACCGACACGGGTGACGGTGGCACCCTCGAGGTCGCGCTGAAGCTCCTCGGCCTGCTTGTCCATATGACGGCCGATCAGCGCCCCGGCAGTACCACCGACGGCAGCACCGATGATCGCACCGATGACCGTGCTGTTCTTGCCATCGATCTGGTTGCCGATGACGGCGCCGACACCAGCGCCGGCGCCAGCGCCGATCGCACCGCCTTTCACGGCGCGCGAGGTATTGCATGAAGGAACGATCAGGGCCAGACTCAGGATGCCAGCGATGGTTGTAAGTGAAAGGTGGTTGTTCATGGCTTGTTCTTTAGCAGTGTGGAATCCATTCGGATGCCACACGGAACTCGCCACTTAACCATCTGGAATTGCGACGTTTAAACATGCCACCTACGACAGGCGTGTGGTACTAACGCCCCATTCTGGGAAGTCATGGCCACTTTCAATAAGTGACCGTCACGCCTACCCCGAAGCCCATGTCGCTGTCGTAGTGCGTGCGCAGCGCCCAAGTCTTATCGAAGACGTACCGCAAAGCGGCCATGGACTCGAAGTCGCTGTTGTACATGGCATCGAGGCGTAAATGCGGGGTGAGTGGCATGTCCTCCCGCATCAACTGCGCACGCAGGCGACCATCGGTGTCGATGCGGACGTCGAGTTTCACGAGCATCGGCAAGGTCCATCGGAAACCGACGTGTGCGGCACTGCGCCTGTCCTTCGTGTTGCCCTGGCTGAAGAGGTTCTCCTCAGGTCCTTCGCCGTGCATACGTGTGCGCCAGTCGATGCCACCGTTGATGAACCACCACTGCATCTTGCCCAGGTAGCGCCCGAAGTGCGTCTCGACCTCCTGGCCGTGCATCTCCGTGTAGCCCAGACGCCACTCTCCTTCCAGCGCCCAGCGCTTGTTCATGAGCATAGCCTCGCCATCGATACCGTTGTTGGCGAAGTCGCTCATGCCCATGAAATGCCATTGGCGATCCTCGTTCAAGAAGGTCCGCCACGCATGCTTCGGAAGGGGAAGCTTCGGTTCCGCAGGTGCATCGGCATAGCTGAACACACGACCCATGCCGCTCATCATGTGGTAGAGGATGTGGCAGTGGAAGAACCAGTCGCCTTCCTCGGTGCCCAGGAATTCGATGGTGTCGGTCTCCATGGGCATGATATCGAGCACGTTCTTCAGCGGCGCGTGGTCGCCCTGGCCGTTCACCACGCGGAAGAAATGCCCATGCAGATGCATCGGATGGCGCATCATGCTGTTGTTGTACAGGATCACGCGCACGTTCTCGCCTTTGCGGATAAGGATCTTGTCTGTTTCACTGATCGTGCGGTTGTTGATCGCCCATACATAGCGATCCATGTTGCCCGTGAGTTCGAAGCGCAGCTCGGTCACCGGGCCGGGTGGCAGCGCGGTGGGTGTCGGCGAACGCAGCATCGCATAATTCAAGGTCACGATGTCCGAGAGCGCATTGCTGTTGTACATGTTGCCGTGGTCCATATGCTCGCTGTGCTCCATGGACATCTGCTTCACCTCCTTCGCAGGACCGGTGATCTCCGGATACATCACCACGTTCATGTCCATCTGCTGCAAACTCATGTTCATGCCCATGTCGTCCAGGTCGCCGTTCATCTTCATCATGCCATTCATCATCTTCATCCCCTCGAAGTACTTCAGCGGCATCATCGGCATGGCGAGCTGCTTGATACCGTTGCCCAGCCATACCGACGTGGAGCGCGTCCTGTCCTCAGCGGTGGCCAATAACTCGTAGGCGGTGCTGTCAGCAGGGATGGTCACGATCACGTCGTAGGTCTCTGCAATGCCCATGATGAAGCGGTCAACTGGAACGGGCTCCACATCGGCGCCATCGCTGGCCACCACGTCCATCTTACCGCCCGCATAGCTGATCCAGAAGTAGGTGCTCGCGCTTCCATTGACCAATCGAACGCGTACGCGGTCGCCAGCCTTCAATTGCGGAGCCTCGTCCTCCCTCACCCCGTTAGCGAGGAAAGCATCGTAGTACACGTCACTCACATCCATTGCGTTCATGCGCTTCCACTCGTTCTTAAGCTTCGTACCCAGCGCGCCAGCCTTGATCGCATCGCTGTAGCTCTGCACGCTGCCTGGACGGATGCCGTGCTTCTTCAATGCACTCCAATCATTCGCCGCATGCAGGCGGCGGTGGACCTCGTTGGGCTTCATGTCCGTCCATTCGCTCAGCACAACGACGTGTTCAGGCAAGGGCGCCGCGCCGCGCTCGTGGATGATGAGCGCGCCGTACATGCCGTTCTGCTCCTGCATGCCGGTATGAGAGTGGTACCAATACGTGCCGTGCTGCACCAACGGGAACTTGTAAACCTGTGTCTCCCCTGCTCGGATCGGCGCCGTGGTGAGGTAGGGCACGCCATCGAACTCGTTGGGCAGGATCAGCCCGTGCCAGTGCAAGGAGGTCTCCTCCTTCCCCATCACGTTGTGCACGATGATCAGCGCCGTGTCCCCTTCGGTGAATTCCAGTGTCGGCATCGGTATGCCGCCGTTCACCGCGCAGGCCTTACGATCCTTGCCGGTGTAATTCACGATGGTATCCGAGACAAAGAGCTCATAGCGTGTCACCTTCGGAGTGAAATCCCCATTCGGAACGCTGGTGCCCAGTGGTCGCAGTCCTTGCGCCCCTTGTCCTCGTGCAGCGATCGCAAGAACGAACGCGATCAGTAAGGAAAACGCGCGGGTCATTTCGCGATCGTGCGCTTCACGCTTCCGCAGGTGAGCATCATACTGCCGTAGAAGGGGTTCTTTATCGCCTTTTCACGGCTCAGCCAGTTGGCGCCGCCCTCGTACATGGGGCAATGGTCCAGGTAAATGGTGCCCTCCCCAGCGGCCTCCGCCAGTTGCAGCATCGGCGTGGTGAGCTGCGCGAAGAGCTTGCGCTGCATCTCCACGTCGCTTGTTTCGCTCAAGGGGTGCATCAAGGGCATGGCTTCGGTGATCAACTGCTCCCAGGTGGCTTGCTGCGCGGCGGGGAGCTTGGTAGCATCCATGCGGTGCAGCACCTCGCCCATGGTCGTCGCATGCTGTTTGGCTAGCGCGCCGTTGCCGGCCACCAGCGCATCCTTCAGCTGGAAATAGTGATCGAGCAGGAGCTGGAACGCCGACTTCTCCTGCACAGCGGGCTCCTGAATGGGCTCTGTAGGCTCATCGCGTTGCGGCGTGCCGCGATAACCCTCCTTGTCGAATACGCTAGGTGGTGCTTCCGCATGATCGGCGCTCGTGTGGTCGTGGTGACCAGGCGTGTGCTGGGAGTACCCATCACCCTTCATCAGCCCGTGTTTCATGCCACGTTCGTACTGGCAGCAGCCGGGCAGGCCCGCATAGGCTTTGTCAGGCGCCAGGTAATTCGCGTTGTCATAGCCCGCCTCGGCGATGCGGCGCAGCACGGCGTCAACGGTGGTGCGGGTGCTGTCGATGGTGATGCGCGCGGTCTTGGCATCCACATCCCAGTCGGCGGCGGCCTCGCCCTTCACGAAGGCGGCCTTCTCGATCCGCGTTTCGCACATGGGGCAGTCGCCGTCCACAAGCACGGTGACGGACAGCGCGTTCTTGATAGCAGCGGTGCTGGTCATGTCCTGCGCTGCACTACTGACCAACAGAAGGAGCGCCATCGAAAGGTTGATGATGTGTTTCATGGTCGTTCGGGGTTGTTCATTTTCCAAGGCTCACCCACCGCAAGCGCAGGCTATTGCTCACTACGCTCACGCTGCTGAAGGCCATGGCGGCGCCGGCGATCATGGGGTTGAGCAAGTAACCGTTGATGGGGTACAATACGCCGGCAGCGATGGGGATGCCGATGGTGTTGTAGATGAAGGCCCAGAAGAGGTTCTGGCGGATGAGCGAAACCGTCTTGCGCGAAAGGGTGATGGCGCGCGGGATTGTGTTCAGGTCGGTGCTGATGAGCGTCATGCGCGCCACGTCCATGGCGATGTCGCTGCCCTTGCCCATGGCGATGCTTACATCGGCTTTGGCGAGCGCCTCGCTGTCGTTGATCCCATCGCCCACCATGGCCACCACCTGGCCCTGCTGCTGCAAGGAGGCCACGAACGCGGCCTTGTCCTTGGGAAGCACCTCGCTGCGGAAGTGCTCGATGCCCACCTGCTTGGCCACCGCCTGCGCGGTTCGGCGCGAGTCACCGGTCTGCATGTACACGGCGATGCCCTCGTCCTTCAGACGGGCGATGGCTGCTGCCGCCGTGGGCTTGATGCGGTCGGCGATGGCGACGGCTGCCCGCACGCGCTGCGCATCAGCGAGCCAGATGACGGTGTGGGCGGCTTCCTGCCACGTGCGCTCCTGCTCGCGGAAGCTGCCGTCGATCCGGATGCCGCTCTCCTCCATGAGACGTGGACTGCCTACGATCCAATCGGTGCCGCTCACGGTGGCTTTCACACCTTTACCGGTGAGGCTCTCGAAGGCATCCACCTTAGGCGCGTGGTGCGTGCCCGCGGCATGCAGATGACGCGCCACGGCCTCAGCAAGCGGATGCTCCGATCGCGATTCGATAGCGAGCAACGCCGCCGCCGCTTCGGTGTCATCGAGCCCGGCCGCATCAACCACCTCTGGTTTGCCTTCGGTGATGGTGCCCGTCTTGTCGAGGACGATGGCGGTGATCTTGCGCGCGCGCTCCAGGCTCTCGGCGTCCTTGATGAGGATGCCGTTCTCGGCCCCCTTGCCCATGCCGGCCATGATGGCCGTGGGCGTAGCGAGGCCCAGCGCGCAGGGGCAAGCGATGACCAATACGGTGACGAGCGCGAGCAGGCCCTGCGTAAAGGCATGCTCGCCGCCCAGCGCCCACCAAACGATGGCGCTTAGAATTGCGATGCCGATGACGATTGGCACGAAGACCGCTGCGATCCTATCCACCAATTGCTGGACCGGTGCCTTGCTGCCTTGCGCATCCTGCACGGCTCTCACGATCTGCGCAAGGAGCGTATCCGCGCCGACCTTCTTCGCGCGCATCTTCAAGCTGCCCTTCTGGTTGATGGTGCCAGCGAGCAGTGCTGCGCCGGGCTCCTTCGCCACAGGAACAGGCTCGCCGCTGATCATGCTCTCGTCCACGTAGCTCTCGCCCTCGATCACCTCGCCGTCCACCGCAATGCTCTCGCCGGGACGCACAAGCAGCAAATCGTCCACATCGACCTCGGCGATCGGCACCTGTTCGGTGATGCCATCCGCCTTCACGCGATGCACGGTGTCCGGCCGCAGCCCCATCAGTTTCTTGATGGCGCTGCTGGTGCCCGCCTTGGCGCGCTCCTCCAGGAACTTGCCGAGCAGGATGAAGGTGATGACCACCGCCGCTGCTTCGAAGTACACGTGCGGTTCCTGTCCACGCGACAGCCAGAACGCGGGGTACATGGTGTTGAAGACGCTGAAGAGATAGGCCACACCGGTGCTGAGCGCAACGAGGGTATCCATGTTGGCGCTGCGATTCCTGGCCTGCTTCCACGCGTTCATGAAGAACTGCCGACCGAAGACCAGCACCACCGGCGTGGCCAACAGCCACATGACGAAGTTGGCCCAGGGCTCGTGCATGAGGACCATGCCGATCAGCACAAGCGGCACGCTGAGCAGGATGGACGCGCTGAGACGCTGCTTCAGCGAACGCATCCGCTCGCGCTGGATGGCCTCCAGATCGGTGGTGGCGCTCTGCTCCTCCTCGATCACCAGGTCGTAGCCGATGCTCTGGATCACCTTGCGCATGCCACGCTCATCGATCACACCCGGCACATACCATACCTGCACCGTGTTGGTGGCGAGGTTCACCGCGGCCTTCAGCACGCCGGGAGTGGCCAGCAACATGCTCTCCACGCTGCTCACGCAGCTGGCGCAAGTCATGCCCGTGACGGGAATGGTGCGCTTCCGGGTGGGCACGTCGTAGCCATTGTCTCGGACAGCTTGCACAGCATGCTGCACAGCTTCCACCGGCCGCTCGCTGCTGAGCACAGCGATGCGGTTGTTCAACTCCACGTGGTGCTCCTTCACCTCAGGCACGGTGCCCACGGCCTTGTCCAGAATCAGCGCGCAATGCTCGCTGTCCATGCCCTGGATGGGGAGCTTGATGGTCGTTGCTTCGGTCTTCATGGCATCTTGTATCAGGCCGCTTCGCGCACGAGGCCGTAACCCGCGGGCCGCAGGGCGGTCAGTAGGTCATCGAAGCTGAGCAGTTCGCGCACCACCTCGATCTCCGCGGTGTTGGTCACATGGTCCAAGCGCGCACTTACCACGCCGCGCAATCCATTCAGGATGCTCCCTGCTTTGTTCGCGCAACCGGCGCAGGTGATGCCGGTGGTACTGAAGCGGTGCGTGACGGTGGATGGGGTGCTGTTCTCCAGGGTGTTCATGGTCATCATTCTTGACTGCACAAAGCACTAAATGCAAGGACCCATGAGCCTTACATCATTCCGGGGAAAGCTTACAGATCCTATTCGCCCACCTTGTCCAGCGGCGTACGTGCCGGGTGCGAGAGCTTGCGGAACGCGGTCGGCGTCATGCCTGTGAGCTGCTTGAACTGCGCGCTGAGGTGCGCCGCGCTGCTGAAGCCCGTGGAGAAGGCGATCTCCGAGAAGGTCATCTCACCATAGTGGATCAGCTCCTTTACACGTTCGAGGCGCTGCAGGACGAAGTAGTGTTCCAAGGTGACGCCTTCCACTTCGGAGAACAGCTTGCTCACCGAGGAGAGTTCGCGATGCACGGTGTCGCGCACCAGCTCGGCGAGGTCCACGCGTCCACCTCCCTCATGGTGCACGCGGCGCACCACCTCGGACTTGACCTTGTTGATCACCTGCGTGTCGTGGTCCAGCACCAAGTCGAAGCCTTGGGCCTGCAGCGCTGAGCGCAGGTGCTCCGTTTCGTACGGTAAAGGCTCTCGCTCCAATTCCACCTCACCCAGTTCCACGCGCACCGCAGGAAGTCCTTGTTCAACAAGCACACGCGCCACCGCCGTCTTGCAGCGGTCGCAGACCATGTTGCGAATGGTGAGTTGCATCGACCGTAAAGATCGCAACCTCGCTCAGAACGGGTACCCGATGGCGATGTTGAGGATCATGTTGTCCAGCAGACGTGGCCGTTGATCATCAAAGACCCAGCGATCCCCTTGTGGCAGGTCTGGTCGGCGAAGCGGGGTGGCCAGATCTAAGCGGATCACGATCACTTCGGGATCGATCCGCAGTCCGAATCCTGCACCCACCGCGAGTTCATCCAATGCATGGGGCGCCCGGAAAGCTCCACCGGGTCGCTGGGGATCATCCCGTTGCAGCCAGACGTTGCCCGCATCGGAGAAGAGCGCTCCTTTCACGATTCCCGAGATGGGAAAGCGATACTCCAGGTTCAGCTCGAACTTGATGTCGCCCACTTGATCCACCAGGAACCGTCCGTCGTTAGCGTCGTCACCTTGACCTGAAGGGTCATAGGTGCCTGGTCCAACGCTTCGTGCACGGAAGGCACGTAAACTGTTCGCTCCACCGCTGAAGAACTGCTTCACGTAAGGCACGGAGGAGCTGTTGCCGTAAGGCGTCGCGCTGGCGGCAAGCACCCGCATCGCCAACAGGGAGCCGCCGCCTCCAACAGCCTGGGACCAGCGTCCTTCCGCCCGGAAACGTATGTATTGGGAGAACCGCTCTCCGAACAACAGGTAGCCCTCTTCCGGACGAGGACCTTGTGTGGCACCAAAGATCGCGGAGGTGATGGCACCGCCTTCATCAAAGCCCAGGCTGTACAGCCAGTAGGACCGATCGTTCGGACCGCGTTGATCGGTACGGGTATAGGTATAACCCACCCCGATGATGAACTGCTCGTCGAAGCTCCGACGGATCGTCGGGTTCGCGCTGAGGAAGGCGTTGAACTGATCACTTGCGTAGTAGAGGTTGTTGTAGCTCACGTCCGGCAGTCGCACGTCATGCCAGGTGGACCGGTCCGGCCGGAAGACATAACCGAAGCCGAAGTTCACCGATTCCAACCCGTACAAACCGATACGTCGGAAGAGGCCGTAGCCCATGTCGACCCGCGTAGTGGGCACCTGATCGCGCACTGAACGCAGGTCACCTGGAAGCAGCAGTCGCGGGATCACGAGACCGACCTTCGCACCGACCTCATAGGCATTGGTCCCCCTTCCGGCGCCTGCGACCTGCGTTTCGAAGCGACCGTTGATATCGGCGGTCAACACTTCCGCGCCCCGGAAGAGGTCACGGTCCTTCCATCCCACCTTGATGCCGGGTCCAGCGAAGCTGTTGCTCTTGCTGATCGCGTTCAGCTCCGTGAAGAGGGAGAAGCGCTGCTGCGGGGTGATGAACACATCGGCATCGAGCACACCGCGGCGCAGGGAGTCGTCCGTGAGGTCGACGCTCACCGAATTGAACACACCATAGCTTGAGAGATAGCGCCGGGTCAGATCCAGGCGGCGCTGGGAATAATGACGACCGGGCTGCAGGAAGACCCCGCGCGTGATGGTGGCGGGCCGGTACATGCCCAGGTAGTTCACGTAGTAAAGGTTGTCCACCGCGGTGGTATCCGAGGCCGGCAGCAGGACGTCATGATCACCGTGGACAAACACGCGGCCAAGGGTGTATCGCTGCCGCTCCCTCTCACGAGCGATCCGTTTGACCCGCAGGCGGACATCCACCTGATGGTCGCCCAGGCTCGTGTCAGCCGCGAACTCCAGCAGATCCGCATTCATCCGGTACCAACCCGCATTGCGGAGGTGTTCGGCGACACGCAAGCGCTCACGCACGAGCGCGTCCAGGTGATAGGGATCACCACTCTTCAGGGACGATCGATCCTGCGATCGTCGGATCTCTAGACGGAGGCTGTCCTGCGATGCCAGTGCACTATCCGCGTAGAGGATGTTGCGCAGGCGGTGCACCCTTCCGGGCGTTACGGTGAATTCCACCTCTGCACGGCGGCCCTTGTGCAGCACTTCATGCACCGTTGCCGCCTGAAAATAACCCCGGTTGTTCATGCGGTTGGTCATGGCCGCATCGATCTCATCCAGGGGTACTTCATTCAGATATACCGGAGCCGTCGCGATCTTGTACTTGAGCACATGCCGCAGACCCTTGCCTTGTCGCTTGGGTTCCTTGGTCGAATTGTACAGCGCCACCAGCGGGCGCATGCCGAGGAAGCCCTCGCTCGGTGGCGGTGTCACCACCGCTTCCAACTCCCGCTGCGCGGATCTGGCATCCGCCTCCGGTGTCTCTTGAAAGGTGATCGTGTACCCGGTGAACAGGGGCCGCTCCTCCGTAGCCCGTTTCAAGCCCGTGCATCCGGCCAGAAGCATCGCGCCAAGGATCGGATATGTGCGCAGCGCCCTCATCGCATCTCCTCCTGTTGCCGGTCGCGACGCTCCTCTTCGGCCTCCTTGCGCTGACGGGCATTCTCCCGGTTCCTCGTTCGCGCGCGTTCGTTCTCCTCGAAATCGCGGGTGAACATGATGGCCACTCCACTATTGGTGATCTCACCATCGTAGAGGTCATAGGCGTTCTCATGGAAACCGCGGATCCGGAAGCGACCGTCGCGGGTGAGGTCGTACAGGATCGCGTATTGCGCAGCGCGGGTGTTGCTCACATTGCTCACCTGTGCATCCTGCTCGTCCACCCCGACACTACCGCCCACCTCGAAGCTCAATCGGTCATCCAGCAGGCGTTTGCTCACCTTGTAGTCCACTGAAGTGCGTTGGTAGGTGTTGTTCCCATTGGCCTGGTCGTAGGTGTTCACCCCAAGGGAGATATCAACCCCTTTCAGGTAGCGACCCGTGAGCTTGTTCATCTGGTCGGTGAGCAGACCGTTCACACTATTCCGCGCGGCGCTCGTGGCGATCCCGCTGCTGGGGGCACCTCCGCTGCCTTCATCCTGAATGAAGCTGTTCAGTACCAACAACCCGAACACCTGACGGTTCAACTCCTCTTCATTGCCGGGTGCGTTCAAGTGATCCAGCTTGTTGCCCACCTTGGGAAAACTGTTGCGCAGCTGTCGCTGCAGATCCAGTCCGAAGCCGATATCCGGATCGTTCATGGTCCCATCGATGTTGATGAGCACCGCGAATGGCAGTGGCTGCTGAAGCCGGTTGCGTTCCATGTCGGCGACCGGGCTGGTGCTCGCCACAAGCGAGTAGGGCGAGGTCTCGGAGATATAGCGAGCCTGGAGTTCCATCTCAGCTTTCACCGGGTCCCCGGACCACCGCACGGTTCCACCCTTTGTCAGGGTGAAACGCTTCTTCACCAGGCCATAGAGGTCAAGCGCATACTCCCCCTTCTCCACGGTGTAACTGCCACTGAGGAACATCGGCGTTTCCGGCGCATACCGGAACGTAAGGTCCGCGGCACCGCTGACAGTGGCTTGGTCCCCCGCGGCGGGATCGAGCACGATCGCGAACTGTGCGGACCTGTCCACGCGCACGCGGAGATCCAGTTCCACACCGGGCAGGTGCGCAGCAAGTGAATCACGCAAGGCCTCGGTATCACCATCCACCACGAGGGTATCCACCGCATAGAGATCATCGGTGAACACCACGATGCCTTCGGAGGGAACGAGCTCGACAGTGCTCCCAGGCAGCACCAAACTGAACGAGGTCCCTTCCAGGATACCAAGATCCCCCTTCGCGCTTGGCCGGGTGGCAGGACCCATGACCTGGATGTCCATGTTGGCGAACAGGTCCCCGTAGAAGCGCTCGTTCTGCTCGATCGTACTTCCGATCAACTGGAAGCGATCCGTCCGGATGCGGAGGTCGAGCCTGGGATCGACCAGTCCTGCGGCTTGCACTTCACCATCCAGGCGGAACATATTGCCGATGCTATCGCGCAGTTGGAAGTGATCGAAGAGCAGCCCCTTGGAGTCCAGCACCATGGTCTCGTCCAATAGCGTGTAAGTGGAGCCTGTGAGCACCACCCCTACAGCGGTTCCCTGGAAACGCAATCGGCCACCCATGTCCAAGCGGCCGTATCGATCATGGTAGTCCACCGAACCGGAAACACCGCCCCGCAGGTCATAGAGGTATTCGCTCAAGAAGGGCTTGAGGAAGGCGATGTCGCCCAGGTCGATATCCGCCCTGGCGCGTACATCATCCGGCGCGACGTCCGCAGTGGCGTCCAACGCGTTGCTGGAATTGGAGAGTTGCGCCGCGGCATGGTACCTGTCCACACCGGTGCTTACAGCGCGCACATCCAGCGTACCGACCTCCGTTTCCAGCAGCTTCAGTTGCCCGATCGTGAGGTCGGCTTCAAGACCCTGCTCCTGTTCCAACGGGATCCGGACCGAACCATTGATGCGGCCGTCCGCGATAGGCACTGAGTCTGCCGTACTGATGATGTTCGTTATCGTCGAGATACGGAAACCGTCCAAAAGGGCCTCTAGCATACCCGCTTGCGTTCGCAGCGATAGCGCCTCATCTCCGGAACGAAGCTCGAAGTGTTCCGCTACGAGGTGGTCACCTCCGACGCGCAGCTCGTTCGCGGGATCCATCTTCCAGGTCCGGGCGGCCAGGACCTGCTCGCGATCGAACCGGACCACGCGTTCGGCGCCATCCTTCATCACTTGCGCACTGATCCGGTATTGTTCCGTCTCCTCCTCGGCAATCCGCATCTGTGCGCTGATGTCCCCACTACTGCCGTTCGCGGTGATGGTCGTTCCCGCCACGTGATACGGCCCCTTCTCCATGCGCTGGGTGGCCAATGACGCGTCGAGGTCCGCACCCCTGGCGTTGATGTTCACCTCCACACCATCCACCTGGATGCTATCATACCGCAGGTGCGGAAGGACCAATGCCGCATCAAGGTGATCCGCATCGCCGTCGTAATGTGCTTCCAACCGCTCCAACTCGATGGCTTGCAGCTGTGGTACCAACATGCCCGTAAGCCATTCGGTACGCTTCAACTCCACCGCCATGTCGAAGCGCTCCCCCGAGTCGCGCTTGAAGCGCGTATCCGCGCTGAAGAAGCTGGCAGCCTTCGCGCTGGCGCGCTCCAGGAGGGTATCCACGGAAACGTTGGCGGAGAATGAAAGGTCGAGCGCATCACTTACGATGGTCGCTGCGGTGCTATCCTTGGCCAGCATCGCGTGTGCACGAAGCTCCTTGAACAGAAAACGCTTCGAATCGCTCTGCAGGCGGGTACTGTCCATGGTGAGCGACAGGCTGCCATAACCACTCGTATCGATGGCGGCATGGCCGTGCCAATCGCCTGCCACGTAAAGCGGATGCTTCATGAGGCCGATGGCCATCAGGTCGGCATGGTCGAGATGAAGGTCCAGATCAGCGGTGAGGCTGTCGCCATTGACGGGCCAAAGACCATCGGCCATCAGGTCCAAGGTGATGGGCTCGCTTCGCAAGCGGCCAAGCGCCCGAATGGAATCGCTGCGCAGGTCGGCGCGCAAGGTCAAGGTGTCCGCGTCGTCGTTCCCAAGACCAAGCCGCGCAATGCTCACCTCCACCCATCCCCGACGCTGCGCACTGTTCAGATCATCGACCTCCCCCACCACATGCAGATCCGCGCGCTCCAATGGGGTGTCCCCAAGGATCCGCGCCATCGCCAGGTCCGTTGCGCGCAAGTCGATGTTCGCGGCGTCCGGGATGGTGCGATCCAGGCCACTGGCAGCGAACGGACCTCGCACATCGCCCAGATCGCTGCGAAGATCCAACGCACCTTCGATCGTCTTCCTGGAACCCCTGACCTGCGCGGTGATCGCCAATTGGGCAGGCAGGACGGTACCAGGCGGAACGAAGGCTCTTGCTATCGAGCGAGCCCCATCACCCATCTCGAAGGGCTCAATGCGCAGGTCGTAGGAAAGACGCGCTGTGTCGAGGAGGTCGTTCACCCTGCCCGCTACGAGCATCGTGGTACCTGCATCACCGTGGATGGAAGCGCGCACGGTATCCAGGGCTTGCATCGTACCGCTCGCGTGCAGTGCGATGGCGAATCCTTCCGGGACCGACTTGAACTTCTGGAGATCAACGGGCAGGAGCCGGATCAGGTCCGACCACATTGCACGCTCGACCATTCCTTCCACGGATGCGAACCAGGGGACCGTTCCCGGGGAGCGATAGGCTCGTGTCAGGGAACCATGCTCGACACGCGCGCTCAGACCCATGACCAGGTCGTTCCATGCGACGCGCACCTCATCGATACGCGCCATGGCCGGGGTCGCCATGACCAGCGCGTCCAGCCGCATCCGTGATCCTTCGGGCATCGATCGTGCATCAAGACCGTGGATATCCGCGCGCATCCCGGCATTGTTCGCGACAAGCGCATCGATCCTGGCGTCAAGTTCCTGTATGACGACATGCTTCATATCGAATGGCCCGGTACCATCACTCACGCGACCCGTGTGCATCGCGAGCGCCGAGGTGGACATGCGTAATTCGTCCACTGCGATATCGAAGTCGCGCAGGAAATAGCGGAAGCCATCGTCCTGATCAAGCCAGGGTGGGTCACCTGACGGTCCATCGGTCGTGGTCGTGTCGGTCCGCAGCATTCCGAACTCCGCGCGATCCAGTGCGATGCGTGAGAAATGGAAGCGTTGCCGGGCGAAGTCCATCTCCTTGACCTCCATCTCGCCAGTCTCCAGCGCCACCCACAAACTATCGTCGGTCCCGACCGTGCCCATGCGGAGATCGATATCCGTGAGCATGGCATGTTCCAGATCGATATCCAGGTCCGGGAACGGAGGAATGAGATCGGGATAGGTGTCGGGCGTTGGGGCGCTTGGTGCACTTGTCATGAGCAGCGCGGTGCCGCTCAGCGCCAGGTCACCACCATGGAAGCGCATCCGATCCAGATCGAACTCCTTCAGGTCGAGATCCAACTGCCCCAGGCGCAGGTCGAGACCCAATTGCGATGGTGCCATCGCCATGGTATAGTGGATGTCCATCAGTGCGACGCCATCCAGGCTGAAGGCCCAGCCGCCGGTCGTGTCCGCAGCCTTGGGTTCGGCATCATTCCCCGTGAACGCTTTGATGATGTGCTCGAAGTTGAAGGTGCTGTCGGCGTCCTGCTCGAGGTTCGCACGCACATGGGAAAGAGCGAGACCCGTGATCGCGATCCGCTTGTCAAATATGGCCCCAACGCTCAGTTGGGCCTTCAATTCTTCCAGGCTCAACAATGTATCTCCCCGTTGGTCCTCGATATAGAGACCGTTCAAGGCGAGACCGATGGGAAAGCGCAGGGCGATGTGTTCGAGGGCGACCCGGGTTCCGATGCGTTCCTGCAAGGCGGTGACCGCTCGCTGGCGGACGAGGTCCTGGATGGCCGGCACATACAACAAGGAAGCGGCCAACAGCAGCAGCAGTACCGGGGCGAGCAGAAGCCGTATGGACCAACGCCAGACGCGTATCCACGGTGACCTGGTCGGACCCGTTCCACCGTTCCGCTCCTCCTGCTCATCCGCTTCCAATGCCATCGCGCCCAAAGGTCTGCCGCCTTCGGCCAGCAAAGAGCGACCCGATCATGGATCAGGCACGATGCGCGTCAGATCGTGGAAAGATCTCTACAACAACGCCTGCGCAGGTACACTGCCTTCCACCACCTTGCCATCGAGGAGCTTGATGGTGCGTTGGGCATAACCAGCATCGCGGAGGCTGTGTGTGACGATGATGACCGTCGTACCCAGCTTGTTGAGCTCCGTCAGCAGACCCATCACCTCTTCGCCCATCGCGCTGTCGAGGTTCCCGGTCGGTTCATCGGCGAGGATCAGCTTCGGGCTGTTCACCACGGCGCGGGCGATGGCCACACGCTGCTGCTGACCACCGCTCAGCTGCTGCGGGAAATGCCTGGCTCGGTGCGCGATGTTCATCCGCTTCATCGCCTCCTCAACACGTTCCTTCCGTTCAGCCTTGATCATCCGCGTGTAGATCAGCGGTAGCTCGATATTCTCCGCGACCGTGAGCTCGTCGATGAGGTTGAAGCTCTGGAACACGAAGCCGATGGTGCTCTTGCGCACCTCGGCACGCTTCCGTTCGTTGTACCCGCTCACGTCCTCACCATTCACGAAGTAGCTGCCGCTGCTGGGCGAATCGAGCAGGCCGATGATGTTGAGGAGGGTGGACTTGCCGCAACCGCTCGGACCCATGATGGCCACGAACTCACCCTGGACGATGTCGATGCTCACGTCGTTCAGTGCGGTGGTCTCCACGGTATCGGTGCGGTAGACCTTCGAAAGCTTGGAAGTTCGGAGGAGGCTCATGGTGTTGCTGGTTGGCGTGTTACGTGTTGCGGGTTCTCCTTGGTGGCATTCAACCCGCAACACGTCAACGCGTAACACGCAACGAGCGCGGGCATGTGGGCTCTATTCGATCAAGAGTTCGTCAGCGTTGTTGAAAGCGGCGTAGCGGCTGGTGACGACGCGATCGCCGGGGGCGAGCCCTTCGAGCACCTCGTACATGTCGGGATTCTGGCGACCGAGCTTCACATCACGTTTCACCGCTTTTCCATCGGCGTCCACGGCGTAGACCCATTGTCCTCCCGTGTCCTGGAAGAAGGGTCCGCGAGGCAGCATCACCGCTTCCATGTCCTCACTGAGCTGGAGGCGCACCTGGAAGGTCTGTCCACGGCGCACGTCGGGCTTGTCCCCCACGAATCGCAGATCCACGTCGAACTCGCCGTTGCTCACCTCGGGGTAGACCTTGAACACTTCGATGGCGTGTTCCTGTCCGGCATGGGTGAAGGTGCCTTGCAGTCCGATGCTCACCCTGCTCACATAGTGCTCCGGGATCCGTGCGCGCACCTTGAAGCTCTCGAGCACATCGATCTGGGCGATGCGTTCACCGCGTTGCTTGGTCTGCCCGAGCTCCACGTTCAACCCGCTGAGCTGCCCGTCGATCGGCGCCTTGATCACGAGGTTCTGGAGGTTCTCACGCAGGAAGGCCAGGTTCTGGTCGATGAGCGCAAGGTTGTTCGTGATGGAGCCGAGCTGGCTTTGCCGGAAGAGCGAATCGCTGCGCACGTTGGCGGCCACGAGCTTCCGCTTCTCCTTCATGTACTGCAGATTCTCCTGGTTGCTGAGATAGGTGTTACGTGCGAGCAGCGAGTCCTGCACCAGGCGGTCGTCCACGCGCTGGTCGCGCTCCAGTCGCTTCAGTTCCTTGTCCAGGTTCAGCAGTTCGTCGCGCAGGCGTGTGGTCTGCTGATCCATGGCGAGCCGTGTATTGCGCAGGTTGTTCTGCTGATCGAGCAACTGCGCTTCCCTGTTGATCGCATCCATGTGCAACTGCGGATTGCTGAGCTCGATGATGGGTTCGCCGGCCTTCACCATGTGGCCATCCTCTACGAACCGGTGCTTCACCGTGCCCCCTTCCAGCGCATCGAGGAAGACCGTCTGGATGGGCTGCACCGTGCCCGTGACCGGGATGAACTCCTTGAACAGGCCACGCTGCACCGTGCCGATGGTGACCTTCGCCTCCTCCACCCGCACACGGCTGGTGGTGAAGGAGCCGGCCCAGAAGAAGACCAACAGCAGCAACACACCACCGATGCAACCGATGGCGATGATACGTTTCCGTCTGGCGGGGCGCGGGTCGATGAGGCGATCCATGGACGAGGGGGACCGCAATGTTCCCTCGACAGGGTGATCAACGGTAGCAGAAAGTGCGGGCCTGCAAGCCTTGTGATGAACGGTTGACCGCGTCAGTCCCTGGCCGCATCCGACCTCGATGGGGAGTTGCCCCTATCTTGGTTGCATGTCCACCTTCCATGCATTGTCCTTGATCGCCTGCACCCTGCCCGTGTTGGTCGCAGGTCAAAGCTGCACCTACGACTATGTCACCCGGCAGTTCGATGTGCGTGTGGAGAGCGATGTCTTCTATGGGACGGCCGTCCGTTACGACGGCGGGGTCGACAGCCTGCGCATGAACATCTTCAAGCCGGTGGGGGATGACGTACTGGCGCGACCGGTGATCGTGGCCATCCATGGGGGTGCGTTCATCGGCGGGCACCGCAACGAGATGAACACGATCTGCAGCTGGTATGCGGAACGAGGTTATGTGGCCGTGACCGTGAGCTATCGGCTCGGCTTCCACCCGCCCGCCTTGCTTCCGAACCCTTATGCCTATGACCAGGCCGAGGTGATCCGTGCGGCCTACCGCGCACAACAGGATGTGAAGGGGGCGATCCGCTACCTCCGCGGCCGGTCCGGAACGGACAGTTCGGATGTCGCGAACATCTCCGTGATGGGTGTGAGCGCCGGCGGCATCACCGCGCTGCACGTGGCCTATGCCACGGATGAGGCTGAAAAGCCGGTGAGCTGTGAGGCCACAGGGGCGGTCAACCAGTTCCTGGCACAATACCCACGACCCGACCTTGGCCCGGTGAACGGTGATCTGCATGTGGGCGTGGATGCCACCGTGAACGCCTGCGTCTCCTATTTCGGCGGGATCCTGGACACCGCCATGATCGGCAGCGCGGATGACCCCGCCCTGTTCACCTACCATCAGACCGGCGACCCGGTGGTCGGCTGTGGTCATCAGCAGGGTTTGTGGGGCATGCCTCTCGGGATCGGCGGGAACTACCCCTGGTTGTTCGGTTCCTGCGCGATGGACCCTTACGTGGGATCGCTCGGCTTCAGTGACATGCGATACGAGTTCCATCCTTACACCGGGAATGCCCACGACATCCATGACCTGCCCTTGGTCGACGGTTGGGCGGCGGAATTCCTGGCCCGCCAGTTCTGTTCACCCATCACGGGACTGGCCATCGCGGGATCAGCTCCGGAACCACTCGTCTTTCCGAACCCGGCATCGGACAGGATCAACGTGACCGTCCCGGCACCTGCTCTTTCACAGCTGATCCTGCACGCCTTGGACGGCCGCATCGTGGCCCGGGCTACGGGCGGCTCCATGGCGGTCGAGCAACTCGACGCGGGGCATTACCTGCTGGATATCCGGACCGAAGCGGGGCATTGGACCCGTCCGGTGGTCATTTCCAGGTAGGGTCGCCGCCTTCGGCAGGTCCGTTGATCGACCCGTCGATCAGGCGGCCTGTGTTGACAGGATCAAGATCCTACCTACATTCGTGCCGCCCAACGGCCCTGTCGTGCTTTGGCGAGACGCTCGGGGTACAGGCGCAGAACAAATTAACCCGTCAGTAGAACTCATGAACATTTACGTCGCCAACGTGCCTTACTCAGTGAAGGACCAGGATCTCCACGAGCTGTTCGCCCCCTTCGGTGAGGTGACTTCGGCCAAGATCATCATGGATCGTGCCACCAACCGCAGCCGTGGCTTCGGATTCGTGGAGATGGCCGATGATGACGCCGGGCGCGCCGCCATTGAGGGGACCAATGGCAAGAATTTCCACGGCCGTGACCTGGTCGTGAACGAAGCCCGCCCGCGCACCGAGGGTGATCGCGGAGGTTTCGGAGGCGGTAGCCGCGGCTTCGGCGGTGGTGACCGTGGTGGATACCGCAGCGAACGCGGCGGTGGCGACCGTGGTGGATACCGTAGCGAGCGTCCGCGCCGCGACGAGTACTGAACCACTTCGACTTCGAGCTGAAAGGCCTCCCGGTACGCCGGGGGGCCTTCTTCATTCGATCCCACCTGTGAAAGTTTGTTGATCGATCGAACCCCGTCACCCTCTCCCCATCCTACGGACCAGAGCAGCCGACGCAACCCGGTACTTTTGCCCACCCTCGCATGCCTGTTCTGTTCCGATCGCTGATCAGCGTCCTTCTTCTTGCAAGCGCACAGCTGGCAGCTGCACAGCCACCGGCAGGTGGCCGTGGTGGGCGACCGGCGATCGGCCGGATCTATGGGAAGGTGATCGACTCCAGCACCGGCAAGGCGGCCGAGTTCGCGACCGTATCCGTGAACGCCGCACGGGGAGACAGCTTGCTGGGTGGTACGATCGTCCGCAACAACGGTGACTTCCTCGTGGAACAGCTGCCCCTCATGCCACTGAAGGTCACGATCAGCTTCATCGGTTACAAGCCGCAGGTGGTGCCGGTCCAGCTCACTCGCGATCAACAGGAGCGTGACCTCGGCAACATCGTATTGGAACCGGATGCTGAGGTCCTCAAGGAGTTCGAGGTGACCGGGGAGAAGCGCACCTCCATCATGCAGGTGGACAGAAGGGTGTACAACGTGGACAAGGACCTCACAACGCAGGGAGCCTCCGCGGTGGAGGTGATGAAGAACATCCCGGGGCTCAGTGTGGACGTGGACGGCAACGTGCAGATGCGTGGCTCGAACCCTCAGGTATTGATCGATGGTCGGCCCACGACGATGACCCTGGAGATGATCCCTGCGGAGGACATCGAACGGGTGGAGCTCATCACGAACCCGTCCGCCGCCTTCGATGCGAACACGACGGGTGGCATCCTTAACGTGGTGTTGAAGAAGAGCACCAAGCCAGGCTACAGCGGGCAGGTGCAGGGGGGCATCGGCAC
This sequence comes from Bacteroidota bacterium, assembly GCA_029573495.1. Taxonomy (GTDB): domain Bacteria; phylum Bacteroidota; class Bacteroidia; order Flavobacteriales_F; family PHOS-HE28; genus PHOS-HE28. The sequence continues at coordinate 33,620 of JAKQEI010000088.1, forward strand.
CAACGACCGCTACCAGGCGGGTGGCAACCTGAATGCGAAGGATGGGCGCTGGGCATTCAACCTCTCTTACAACTTCAACACCAGTCGCAACAACACGAACGCGCTCACGCGCCGGACCGACCGGTCCTTCGGCGAGGAGATCGGCTACTTTGAACAGGACACACGAAGCCTGAGCGGTCGGCGCATGAACGGGGGCCGGCTCGGTGTGGACTGGCAGGTGAGCAACCGCAGCACGCTCACGGTCTCGAATTCCGTCCGCTGGTTCACACATGACGGCAGTGACGACCAGGATTTCTTCACCCTGGGAGGAAGTCAGGAACTACTCACCCGCGGGCAACAGTTGAACTCCTCCCGGACGGATCGATCCAACTACACGGGCCAGGTCCTCTTCAAGCATAAGACACCCAAGGAAGGGAAGGAATGGTCCATGGACTTCACATACAACTATGGGCAGCGGGAGAGCTTCGCTGAACAGGACCTCTATAGTTACGGTACCGACGGGGGATCGCTATCAGGTAGCCCACGCCTGCAGGATAACGTGGGCTGGAGCCATTATTCCTCCTACACCTTCCAAGCGGATGTCGTGGACCCCATCACCGAGCGAACGAAGCTGGAGTACGGATTGAAGGGTAACGTACAGCCGGATCACACGGTGCTTGAGGTACGGCTCACTTCACCGCTCATCGGAACCGACGTCCTGGACACCTCCCTGAGCAACGACTACCGCATTCAGAACATGGTGAACGCGGCTTACGTGAACTGGTCGCAACAGCTCACCACGAGCTGGTCCATGATGGCCGGTCTGCGCTTCGAGCAGACGTGGTTCGAGACTCGGCTATCGGGAAAGGACGAGGTGTTCCGCTACCGGTATCCGGATGGCACCGGGAACCTGGGTCGTGCATTGTTCCCATCGCTCTACTTCGTGCGCCGTTGGGAGGGTAGTGAGCGCGAATTCCAGATCAATTTCTCCAGGAAGATCAACCGGCCAAGGTTCTGGCAGATCGTCCCCTTCATCATGTACAGCGATTCCCGGAACGTACGCATCGGCAACCCGGCGCTCGCCCCCGAGATGAGCAACCTGGCGGAGGTGAACCACCTGCTGCCCTTCCTTGGTGGCAAGGCCACATGGCTCACCAGCGTCTTCGGTCGCTACTCCACCGATGTGGTCACCAACTTCGCCTCACCACTTCCGACGGACTCCACGATCCTGCTGAACACCTTCGTCAATGGATCGTTCGAGACCATGCTGGGATGGGAGAACGTATTGAAGGTGGATCCCATGAAAGGGCTGCAGATCACCTTGAGCGGGATGGTGCGCCACACGAACGTAGCCTTGTCCAGCGCGCAGGGTGGACTGCGCAACCAGGGGGTGGTATGGGAATCGAAACTGATGGTGAACCAACGCTTCGGTGTGAAGGCCGACTGGACCGTGCAGTTGAACGGCGAGTACGAGAGCCCGGAGGTGCAGGCGCAAGGCCGCTCGATGGCCCAGTACGGGGTGGACGCTTCATTGAGCCACGACTTCACGAAGCGGCTCACAGGTGTGCTCTCGGTGAACGACATCTTCTTCACGCGCCGCTGGGGCAACATCATCGACACACCTCTGCTCTTTCAGGAGAGTTACCGTCGTCGTGAGATGCGGTTCGTGCGCTTCACCCTCACGTGGAAGTTCGGGGAGCAGAACATGTCGTTGTTCCGCCGTCGCGGCCAGCGCAGTGAACCCGGTCAGAACGGTGGCGGGGAAATGGACTTCTAGAGCGGAACCACCTCGAAACGCGGACAACCGACCTGTCCCTGTTCGCTGTAGAAGTCGATGAAGCGCAGTTTGAAGAAGTAGCCTTCCGCGTCCTTCACGATGTAGACGCGCGTCAGATCGATCTCGTAGGAGGCGCTTTCGAAGATGTAGGTCTTCCAGTCATAGCCGATCGCATCCCGCGCATCATTGAACGGGTGCGCAAGCGTATCACCGAGGGTCACCGCGTCGAAGTCGGTCACGTTCATCTCCGCCACACGTACACCTGGAGCGGAAAGCAGACCGGCTACGATGTAGGGCTGGAAGGGTTCGTAGAACTGGTGTGTGTACTGGGTCACCACCAGGTCCCAATCGTTCCGTTCGGGTTCGATGGGCACCACACCGACATCGGACCTGTAACACGTGAACGAACGCGAGGGATCCTTCGGCACCGTCACGCTGGTCAGCTGGGTGCCGTTCAGCCGGGCCACCTCGAAGGTGAACTCGGTGGCTGAAACGGTGTGGAAGCGGAACTTGCGAAGGCCCTGCGGCAGACCGATCGCATCGAAGCCGAGGTCGACGATGTACACGTCATCCTGCCCGCGCCAATCGCCGAAGGCCGTGCTGTCGCGATGGCCGCTCGGTGCATCGATCCTGCGGCCGGCGGCCATGCCCAGGGTATCATGCTGGGCGGTGATGTCCACCGGTCCGATGTTCCAGGCGGTCATCATCTTCGACCCGTTCAGGTAGATCCGCCAGCCGTCCACCGTGCTCTCGAAGGCGAGGTCCCAGGCCGTCTTCACGTTGGTGCTCACCACCTCGCCGGTGCGCACGTCCAGCCACAATTGATCCTGATAGCCGGGCCCCATGCAGGTCTGCAGGGTCATGGCAGCGCCGCGCTCACGAGCCGGCACGGGAAGCTCCTCCTTCAGGCAGGAGCTGAAGCCAAGGAGGACCAAGGCACCGAGCAGAAGGTCAATTCGCATGCAGGCTCTTCTTCAGGTCCAATTCGATACGCACGAAGGCGACGCGACCGGTGGCCATGGGAATACTGGTCCCTCCCCCACTGTGCGCTCCGGTGGACATGTTGGCGTTCAGGTCCATCACATTGAATAGGTTCTTGCAGCCACCTGTAAGCGCGAGCCGGTCACCCCAGACCCGTTTCGTGAGCGTGGCATCCGCCATGTGGAAGGCTGCGATGTAACTGCGGCCCAGTTCACCATCATCCTGCAGCGCGTAGTTCGCGAGCCTGTCCTGCCATTTCCAGAAGATCGATCCGCTCCAACCCTTGCGCAACCACTGCTTCGTGAGCGAAGCACGCAGCTCGCTGGTGAACAGGGTCGGACTGTTCGTCGCATCGGCGAGCTCATCCTGCCTGCCCGTGACAGCCGCTCCGCAGGAGATCACCCAATGACCATTGTCCCACCCCGCGCCAACGGTCCCACCCAGGGTGTGGTAGCGACCCACGTTCACATAGGAGTAATGCTGACCGTTCACCTGGGCCAGGGTGATCAGGTCGTTCATGTGGTTGTGGAAGGCCGTGATCTCACTCGTATAGACACCCTTGTCCTTCGCATGCCGGTAGGAAAGACCGCCACTGAAGTTGTGTGATCGCTCCGCGCGGAGATCAGCATTGCCGACGATATCATGGTTCACATCCACGAAGAAGAGGTAGAGCTCCTTCAACGACGGTGCGCGGAAGCCGTTGGCATAGGAAGCGCGCGCGGTGAAGCCATCGCTGATCCGCCAACGCAGGTTCACCGATGGAATGATCGGTGCACCGTACCGGGTGTTGTAGGCATAGCGCACCCCGGGTCGGATGGTCAGGTCCTTCGTCGCTTGATACTCGGCGCTGGCCATCACCGCATAGTCACCGATCGATTCCTCGCCATCACCGATGCGCGGTCCGGATCCGGTCTCCAGATTGAGGTCGATGCCCGCTTCGTAGTCGATCCGGGCACGGTCACGTGCCTGGGCGAAGGTGGCCCGCACGTTGGTGAGCGTGAAGCCCGAGGTGTCCTGCTCCATCGCAGCGTCCACCAATTGTTCGCTCAATGTCGTCAGGTCGCGGTACCACAGGTTGCTGAAGCGGACGTAGCGGTTGTGGGCCGCCAGCGCATTGATCCTTCGCCCGTTCCCCAGGCGACCGGCGGCGGTCACGGCATTGTCCAGGCGAATGGTGGTGTAGCGCTCATCGAAAGCGGACTCGAAGTATGGAGCGCGAGGCATGCCTCGGTTGGTGATCACATCGTGCATCCCCTCCACCTTGTAGCCCAGGTCCCACTGATCACCGGTGCGACGGTAGGAGAAGCGACCGAAGTACTGTTCGCGCGGCTTCCACTGTTGGAAGCGGTTCGTGTCCGCCAGGGCGGGTGTGAGATCGACCAGACCCGGACGGCTCGGATCCCAACCGGCGAAGAAGTTCCGCCCGGCGGTGAGCACGACATCGTTCCGACCCCAATGACGTGTGCCTGTGACCGTGGTGTTGAGGCGTCCGACGTGTTCGGCATAGGTCGAAGCCTTGAAGGTGGCCGGCCTTCCACCCCCTTTGCGCGTGATCAGGTTGATGGTGCCCGCGAGCGCATTGGTGCCGTAATTCACACTGAGCGGTCCCTCCACCAACTCGACCCGATCGATACCCGTGAGGTCGATCTGCGCCAGGTCGATGTTACCATCCTGCCTGCCGATCACCGGCACTCCATCGATCAGGAGCTTCACGTTCTGCCCGCCAAGCCCTTGCATGCTCATGGAGGTACCCAGCTGGTTGTCCTGGGAAAGGCGGATGTTCAACTCGTTGCGCAGCGCATCGCCAAGGTTGTTCGCGGCCATGCGTTGAATGCGTGCTGCATCGATCACACGCACCCGGTGTACGGCCCGCTCAGGGTCAATGGGGGCATACTGCCCGGTGACCACGAACTCCGGAAGGCCCAAGCTGGCGGGACGAAGCACATAGTTCGAACGGCCTCCATCCATCGCACGCAACGTATCGCTGACCGTGACGAAGCCCACAAAGGAGACCCGGAGAGCCACTTGTCCATCCCGGGTCGCATCGGTCACGGGGAGGGCACCGGTCCCGTTCGCATCAAGCACCACAAGTCCGCCCTTGGAGCTATCCACGAGCTGCCATGCGATATGCGCGTAGGGGACCGCCTTCCCCTCCGTATCGACGACGGTGATGGCGTGCTGGGCCTGCAACAACACCGTGAGCAGGAATAGAGGGAGCGCGAGGATCCAGTGCTTCACCTTCGACCGCAACTTGTTCAGAACACAAAGGACCTGCGCGGAGCACCGGCGATCGTCATACAAGCGTTGATCCCGACCGGACCGGGAGGTAAGGCCGCCCGAAGAAGGTGCACCCCACCCCGACCGGTCACCTCACACCGGGAGTCTGCGCGCACTCGTTCATTCCACGACGATTCGAGCCGTCAGGAGGCGACCCTCCGCCTCGAGACGTGCCATGTAAAGACCGGCCGGCAAGCTGCCCAGGTCCACGGAAGTCATGCTCAACGAGCCCGCACCGTTCACCACTTGGGTATGCACCAGTCGACCGGCGCGGTCCAGGATGGAGAGGCGACCGAGGCGCACCTCCTGACCAAGGACCATGTTCAACTGACCGTTCACCACCGGATTGGGATACACCGCCAGCCGATCAGATGTCTCCTCACCCACCGAGACGCTGCTCACCAGTTCCTGGTTGAACGTGATGTCGCCATTGGCGCTTCCGCCGTAACCGGTGAAGACGAGCTTCCAGATGTTGGATGCCCTGTCCTGCACGAAATAGGTGCGGTCCTGCGCATACTCGTATTGGAAGGTGGTCATGTTGAAGCTCTTCCAGTCGGAACCGATCACATTGATGGCGGTGTCCATGTCTGCGCTGTTCCACATAGCCTCACTGGTCGGTACGTCATCCACTTGCATGGCGGTCACCTCCTTGTTCTGCAATACGCCGGTCACCGGGTAGGCGGTGGGCACCATGCTGATGTACTTCGTGAAGAGCAGGTCCCAGTCGGCGGCCATTGGTTCCGGATCGACCGTCCCGCCCGTGGCAAAACTGTAGTAGCCGAAGTTCTTTCCGGAGAAGGCCGACTTCAACAAGGTCGCGTCCTGCTGGTCGGCACCATCGATGCCGGCGTAGGTGAAGGAGTAGGTGCCGCTCGCCAGGGAATTGATCCGGAGCTTCCTGAATCCACCTTCCGCATCCTCAATGGCGTAGATCCGGGCACCGATGATGGTGTGCGTAACAGGGTTGTAATTCCCCCAGCCCACGTTAAGACCGAGCGGATCCTCCAGGTCGTTCCCATGGGTCAAGGCACCCGCTGACCAGTAGATCTCACTGTTCTGGATCTCCGTCCAATTCTCCACATCCGGCACGGTCACCAGGTCCCACTCGTCGATGGCCGCCGTGGTCTCATACACCTTCAACCCCTTCGCGGTATTGACGAGGACGGAGGAGTTGAACGCATTGATCTCGAAGGCGAGGTCCCAGTCGGCCAACGGGATGCTTGACTGTTCACCCTGTTCGAGGCTGTAATAGGTCTGGATGGCACTTCCAGCGCCGGTGGAGACGGTGACTGATTGAGCCAGGATCACGGTGGGCAGCAGTGCGGAGGCGAGGAGGGTAGCGAGCTTCATACGGTCGGTTCCAATTGAGACCACAAAGCAACGGCCCACCACCACCCGCAGGCAATAGCCCGATCGTGTCAAAGCCCCTCGTTCCGTCATGGAACTGCAACAACCGGACGGTAGGGGGTCCGCTCCTAGTACAGCAGGAGGAACCGGTCCTCCAGGACCCCCGCCCTTGTCCGCGTATCCAGGAACCGGAAAGAGAGTCGCTGAGCCGGGAAGTTCTCAAGATGGACCTCCCGTTCCGGAACGAGGCCCGCGTCGATCAACTCCTTTCGATGGGGCGCGTCGGTATACACCACAACGCCCGGAGCAAGGACGAGCCTCGCCTCCCGCGCATCGCTCAACCAGGGCACCGGGTAGCCTGCGTAATAGTCCATGGCCGTACCGCTCACTTGCAAGCCGAAGAAGCGGTCGGGTCCGAGCTCCATTTGCGCCGCCCACTGACCGGCTTTGGCGTTCGCCTGGTAGTGCAGCAGGTTCGGGTAGAAGTGCCCGTTCAGGACAAGCCCCCCACCGATCATCACGATGAAGGTCGCTTGCAGGATCCCCTTGCGGCTGGTCGCCCTGCGGTATACCAACGCGGCCAGGGCCCCGGAAACCAGCATGATCAGAACGAAGGGCCATCGGCCTTCCGGAAAGACCGCGAACGCGATCAGGAAGCCTGCGGACCAGAGCGCGAACACAAGGACCAGATGCGCCTGCCGCAACCAGTTGGGGAAGCTCCCATGGAAGGCGCGCGCACCGATCACCGCAAAGAGAGGAAGGACGACGTAGAGGTAGTGCGGCAGCTTGAAGTGCGAAAGGGAAAGCGCGAAGAACGCCAGCACCGACCCGATCAGGCTGGCGTGCTCCGGCAATGGCTTGCGCAGGATCACCGAACGAAGCCCGCACCAGATCCCGGCCAACACGAACACCGACCATGGCAGCAGCTGCCACGGAAGTTCATGCGTGAAGAACAGCACGGTACTGTCATCCTCCCATCGGTTCTCGCCGGTGATCCGCCCGAAGCTCTGTTCCCAGAAATAGAATCGCAAGCCATGCCAGCCGAACTGCTCATACAATCCGATGCACATGGGTGCCAAGGCAAGCAACAGCACCGCAGGCGCCACTAGAACACGGGCATCGAGGATCCGCCTCCAGCCACGGCTGAAGAGGAGTTGTCCCCCGATCGCAAGCACGGGGACCATCAGACCGATCGGCCCCTTTGCCAACAGGCCGGCGGCCAGGGCAAGTGCGCAACCGACCAGCTGCCACCATCGCTTCTTTTCGACCCAGGCGACCCCAAGCCAGATGGCGGTGATCACGGATCCAGTGAGGAGCGTATCGCAGCGCACATCGGTACACATGAGGAAGAAGGCCGTGGAGCAACCGAACATGACCGCGGCCGTACCGGCGACCTCATGGCCGTGATGCATCCGTGTGAAGCGATACGTTGCGAACATGCCGAGGAAGGCGAACAGGAGGCTCGGCAGCCGATAGCTCCAATCGTGCACACCGAAGGCCGCGAAGGACATGGCGGATGACCAGAAGAGCAGTGGCGGCTTGTCGAGGTAGTCGTTCCCGCGATAGTGCAATTCCAGATACTCGCCGCTTCGGAGCATGTCCCGGGCCATGCCGGCGTATTGTGCCGCATCCACCTCCATCACGTCCAGGCCGGCACCGAGCACCACGACGGCGACGATGGTCATCACCTGGAACCAGAGGGCGCGGGTGGTCACGGCGACGAAAGTACAAGGCTTGTTAATGGCCTGATCCCACCAGGAGCGGGGGTCGTAACATTGCATGGACCACATGGGGCGCCGTGCGATAGCCACCTTGATGTTGCTTGCCACGTTGAGCGTGATCGGCGTGGTGGTCATCCAACTGCTATGGCTTCAACAGGCCTCGCGCTACCGTGAGGAGCAGGTGGAACTGAACCGCGAACAGGGGGTCCAGCTAGAGAAGCAGTTCAACGACCGTGTGGTGATGGCCCTCACCGACGTCACCGAACGGATCCTGTCCATCACCAAGGACCCGACGGACCTGTTCGACGCGGTGAAGCAGGTGCGACCGAACTACTTCGCCGTATCGATCAACGATACGGTGCATCCTTATCTGTTGGAAGCGATGCTACGAAAGGAGTTCAGCCGGCGCAACATCCAGGAGGACTTCGAATACGGCATCTACGATTGCTTCACCGACAGCATCGTTTATGGCAACTACGTGTCCGTGGACAGCGCCGTCACCGACACGGTGGCGCATAGTCAGCTCCAGAAGCTCGACAAGGATGGGCACTATTTCGGCGTGTACTTCCCGAGGCGGAAGAGCACTTTATGGGAGGAGGAGGCCGGAACGTGGATGTGGATCTTCCCGTTCGTCGTCACGCTCATCGTGTTCAGCTTCTTCGCCTACAGCGTGTGGGTGATACTCCGACAGCGGAAGCTCAGCGAGATGAAGAACGACTTCATCGGCAACATGACGCATGAGCTGAAGACCCCTATCAGCACCATCGCCCTGAGCAGCGAGGTCCTGGGCGACCCCGACATCGTGAAGGAACCGGACCGGTTGCGGCAATACGCCCGGATCATCCGCAGCGAGAATGAACGCCTGCGCATCCAGGTGGAAAGGGTGCTGCAGCTGGGGTCCATGGACAAGGACAAGCTGGAGCTGAAGCGGGAGCGGGTGGACATGCACGTCATCGCCCGGGAGGTGGAGGAGCACTTCCACCTGCAGGCCCAGGAACGGAACACGACCATCACACTTCGTCTGGAAGCCACCGACCATACCGTGCACGGCGACCGCATGCACCTTACCAACGCGGTGACCAACCTGATCGACAACGCGCTGAAGTATGGTCGGGAGGGCGGCCACATCGAACTGATGACCTCCAGCCGTGGGCGGGAGCTCCTGCTCTCCGTATCCGATGATGGTATCGGCATCCGGAAGGAGGACCTGCGGCACATCTTCGAACGTTTCTACCGGGTGCATACCGGAAACGTGCATGACGTGAAGGGGTTCGGACTTGGCCTGCATTATGTGAAGCAGATCGTCGAGGCCCATGGTGGAGGTGTGTCTGCCCGGAGCGAGTTCGGCAAGGGCAGCACCTTCATGCTCTCCCTTCCCATTTCACCGTGACCATTCGATCCAACCATGAGCGAACAGAAAGCGAGCATACTCCTGGTGGAGGACGACCAGAACCTGGGCTTCGTGATCCAGGATGCCCTCAAGCGGAAAGGGTACAACGTCCATCTTTGCCGGGACGGCAAGGAAGGGTTGAAGCAGTTCAACGAAACGGTCTATGACCTGTGCGTGCTGGATGTGATGCTTCCATCCAAGGACGGGTTCAGCCTGGCCGAGGACATCCGGCTGACCAACGCCGAGGTGCCGATCGTCTTCCTCACGGCCAAGAGCCAGACCGAGGACCGTATCGCTGGTTTCAAGGCCGGCGGGGATGACTACCTCACCAAGCCGTTCAGCCACGAAGAGCTCCTCCTGCGCATTGAAGCCATCCTGCGCCGGACCCAGGGGCGCACGGAGGATCAGCGGGGACGCGAGCTCTTCGAGATCGGTGCCTTCACCTTCGATCATCGCAACCTGATGCTGAGCCATCCTTCGGAGGAACGTAAGCTCACCAAGAAGGAAGCCGAAGTGCTCCGACTGTTGTGCATGCATCAGGACAATGTGCTGCCACGTGAACTGGTGCTGAACATGGTGTGGGGAGATGATACCTACTTCCTCGGTCGGAGCCTGGACGTCTTCATCAGCCGTCTTCGGAAGTATCTGAAAGCGGATCCATCGGTACGGATCGTCAACGTCCATGGCGTCGGTTTCAAGTTGCACGTCGGTTGATCCAGCAGCGCTGATCGACCGATGTCGGTTCATCACGATCGAGCATTCGCAATTCGTACGGTGCGCTGAATGGCTGATGCACCAACGCTTTCCGAACGACGTCATCGATCGGCGTCACACGATGATCACACACGATGACGATCGAGTGATCGAAGAGAGCGCTTCCGTTCCGACCGCGTTGATCGATCGCTCATCGTCATCGACCTTCATCGCGGGTAACGATATCAACAATATTTGGTGGAACATTTTTTAACGCGAGCGCGTACACATTCGCGTCAACGCAGTTACGTTTGACACAAACAAACCCATTCGCCATGGCCAAGAAGGCAGCAAAGAAGGCAGCTAAGAAAGCTGCTCCGAAGAAGGCAGCTAAGAAAGCCGCTAAGAAAGCAGCCCCTAAGAAGGCAGCTAAGAAAGCCGCTAAGAAAGCTGCGAAGAAGAAGTAAGCAGCGTTCACGAACGCAAGGAAGGCCCCGAGAGATCGGGGCCTTTCGCTTTTGATGCACCACCGTTCCATCGTTGTCCGATGCGGTGTATCATCGGATGGCGATGATCGGGATCGCGATCATCGCTCCCATGCACCTCCCACTGTCATGCGATGGACGCATTCATCACCGTAGGATACCGGTGGTCCGCTACTGGTGTTCCAAGGCGATCGAGGACGAAGCTCCCACCTCCGTTCCGCAGAGCATCGAGCGGGCCGGGCCACGATCACCCGCCATGCGAAAGGGCCGCCTGATCAACAGACGGCCCTCCTCACTCCTCGGATCGACCTGTCAACCTCCTGACAGGAGACGCTTCACCACCGCGGCCACCGCGCTGCCGTCAGCCCTTCCCGCGACGCGCTTGCCGGCCTCCCCCATCACCCTGCCCATGTCGGCCATGCCGGTCGCGTTCAGCGCGGTGATCGAGTCACGCACCAGGCGTTCCATCTCGACCTCGCTCAACCGCTCCGGCAGATAGACCTCGATGACGCGTGCCTGCACCTCCTCTTCCGAAGCGAGGTCGGTCCTGCCCTGCTGGTGATAGATCGCCGCGCTCTCCATGCGCTGCTTGTGCAGCTTCTGGAGGATGCGCATGCCGGCGGCCTCATCCAGACCCGACTGTCCACCTTCCTTGGTCAGTTCGAGCAGGATGGCGCTCTTGATCGCCCGCAACGCGTTCAACCTGTCCTTCTCCCGGGCAAGCATCGCCGCTTTGATGTCGGCATCGATCCGTTGCTGCAGATCCATGTGCGCGGTATCAATCAACGTTGTCGTGGAGGAAGGGGTTGTTCCGGCGCAGCTCCACACGCCGGTCACCGTTCTCATCCTTCTCCTCGCTCAGCGTGTAACGGCTCACATTGCTGTCGGTGCTGTGCGTGCCTTCATTGAGCGTGATGTTCTTGCGCTTGTATGCCGGCTCACGCTCCAGGTCGCTGAGCCCGTTCGGTGTGCGCAGGCGCATGTTCAGTTCACGCACCTTGGCAACGCGCTGTTCCACCCGGTTCTGGTGTTCGGCCGGTGTAAGGCGCGCCTCGGAGACCTCGCCACGCACTTCCGCGGCGCCATCGTTCAGGACCTCATCCGTGGTGTTGTCATACAGGGTGAACACCCGCTTCTCCGAACTCTCCATCGGCGATGAACCCTCGCTCACCGGCTGCTTCACCTCGGACGGTCCAGACCTTGCCGGTTCCTGGCGCGGCTGTGGGAAGTCGAGCGTCGGCTGCTTGCTCGCCTGGTCGTTCATCACGGGTGCCTCCTCCTCCTTCCTGGTCTCCACCTTCGCCTCCACCGGCTTCAGATAGGGTTCGAGGACCGCCGGTTCCTCAATGGCAGGCGGTGCCACAGGCGCCTGGGGCGCACTCATGTTCACCGGGTTCAGGATGGGTTGCGTGATCATCGTCGGACGATCGGCATCCAATGGGATCACCGTGCGCGTGCCCAGCTCCGTGGCGATGGCGCCGGTCTCCGGGTTGATCTGGAATCCCGTGGCGATGACGGTGATCCGGATCTTGTCACCCAGGTTCTCGTCCTTGCCATAACCCCAGATCACATCGGCGGAACTGCCTGCGGCCTCCTGGATGTGGTCGGTGATCTCGGTCATCTCGTCCATCGAGAGGGCACGCTCGCCATGGGTCACGTTCAACAGGACGTACTTGGCACCCTTGATGTCGCTGTCGTTCAACAGCGGGGAGGAGAGCGCCTCGTGTGCGGCGCGCAGGGCGCGGTCCTCCCCATCCGCTTCGGCCATGCCCATGATGGCGACTCCGCTGCGGGTCATCACGGTGCGCACGTCCTCGAAGTCCACGTTCACCTTGCCGATCTTGTGGATGATCTCGGCGATGCCACGAGCGGCGGTGGACAGCACGTTGTCGGCATGTTCGAACGCATTGTCCAATGACAGGTCGCCGTAGAGGTCGCGCAGCCGGTCATTGTTGATCACCAACAGGGTATCCACGGCGTTGCGCATCTCCTCGATGCCGGCTTCGGCCTGGTTCTTCCGCTTGCGGCCCTCCCACTGGAACGGGCTGGTGACGATGCCGACGGTGAGGATGCCCATGTCGCGGGCGATCTTGGCGATGACGGGCGCTGCACCCGTACCCGTGCCGCCACCCATGCCGGCGGTGATGAAGACCATCTTGGTGCGGGCGCTGAGGAGTGCCTTGATCTCATCGATGTTCTCCTGTGCGGCCTGATTGCCACGCTCGGGGATGGAGCCGGCCCCGAGCCCTTCCGTGAGGCTGAGACCGAGTTGAAGCTTCACAGGGATCGGGCTCACATCCAGGGCCTGACGGTCGGTGTTGCAGATGATGAAGTCAACGCCCTTGATGCCTTGGGCGAACATGTAGTTGACGGCGTTGCTGCCGCCACCGCCCACGCCGATCACCTTGATGATCGAGCTGAGCTCACGGGGAAGGTCGAATTTCATGACGTTGGTATTTGGAAGGTGAACGGGAAGGATCGGTTCAGTTCTCGTCGTCCTTGAGTATCTCGGACGCGCTGTTGATGATGTTGCTGAAGAAGCCGCTGAGCGGTCCCTTGGAATGACCCTTCACGGCGACTTTCGCCGTGCGTTCGTTGGCCACCTCGAACTGCTTCGGTCGTTTGCGCTCCAGGTAGTCGAAGCCCTTCATCACGAGACCGACGCCGGTGGCGTAGAGCGGACTCGTCACCGCTTCCACGTTGCTCTTGGCCAGGTGCTCGTTCGGGTATCCGATGCGGGTGCTCATGCCGGTCATGTACTCCACAAGCTGCTTGAGGTGCTTCAGCTGCGAGCCGCCACCGGTGAGGACGACGCCCGCGATCAGCTGCTTCTCGATGCCGCTGTTCTTGATCTCGAAGTAGACATGGTCCAGGATCTCCTCCATGCGGCTCTGGATGATCTCGGCGAGCGTACGCAGGCTGATCTCCTTCGGATCGCGGCCGCGCAGCCCGGGGATGCACACCACCTCGTTGTCCTTGTTCTCGGAGGCCAGCGCACTGCCGAACTTGGTCTTCAGTAGTTCGGCCTGGTCACGCATGATGCCACAGCCCTGGCGGATGTCCTCGGTGATCACATTGCCGCCGAAGGGGATCACGGCGGTGTGGCGGATGATGTTGTCGAAGAAGATGGCGATGTCGGTGGTCCCACCACCGATGTCGACAAGCACCACGCCAGCCTCCTTCTCCTCGGAGCTCAGCACCGCATCGGCGCTGGCCAGCGGCTCAAGGATGAGCTCGGTGACATTGAGTCCCGCCCGGTGCACGCACTTGTTGATGTTGCGCGCGGCGGTCACCTGACCACTGATGATATGGAAGTTGGCCTCCATGCGGATACCGCTCATGCCGATCGGGTCCCGGATGCCCTGTTCGTTGTCCACGATATACTCCTGCGGTAGCACATGGATGATCTCCTCACCTGGCGGCATCACCAGGCGGTAGGTCTCATCGATGAGCGCATCGATGTCCGTCTGTGTGATCTCCTCCTCGAGGCTCTCGCGCATCTTCATGCCACGGTGCTGCATGCTGCGGATGTGCTGTCCGGCGATCCCCACGTTCACCGTGCCGATATCGACACCGGCGTTGTCACCGGCCTCACGCACGGCGGCTTTGATGCTCTCCACGGTCTTCTGGATGTTGGCGACCACGCCGCGGCTCACACCGTCGCTCTTCGCCTTGCCCATGCCGAGGATCTCGATCTTCCCCTGCTCGTTCTTCCGCCCGACGATGCAGGCGATCTTCGTCGTTCCGATGTCGAGTCCGGCGACGATGTCTTGGTTGTGGTCCATGGTATTCGTGGAGTGTTAGGGCGTTGTTCGTTTGGTGCATACGACCTGGTCGGCGTAGCGCAGATCGATCCGCGCATAGTTCCGCCAACCGGCCTGGGGTATTCCTTTCTCGTAGAAGATCCGCAGCTTCTCGAAGCGCTGCGCGAGCTCGGCGCCATCGCCCAGCAGGATGCGGTGACCACCCACACGCGGGATGAGCTCGAACTCACCTTCCCCGGTCACGACCACCTGATCGATGAGGGCGTTCCAGAAGGGGTCGGCGGTGATATGCGATGCCAATCGATGGATGTCGTCCAGCCGCGACCCCGTGGCCCGGTCATCCGTGGCGTACACATTGCGCACACCTTCCGCAATGCCTGGCACATCACCGATCCCTGTGACCACGAGCACGCGCGCCGTGTATTCGGGGCTGGTGGGCATGGTCCAACCTTCGCGATCGATGTAGAACGACCCGCCGTTCCGGTCGAACACACGCACGATGGGTACACGCTGCGTCACGTGTGCGTGAAGGCGGCCGTCCATGGTGTGATAGACCTGGGCCTTCGCCACGCTCGGGATGTTCTTCAACCGTTCCTCGATCGTGGTGATATCCACATCACCGGTGGCAGAACCCATCACCGTCGTACCCTGGTCCAGCACTTCCTGGCGCACGGAACGTTCGTCGATGAAATGGAGGCCTTCCGCACTCTCCACGATGACCTCGAGGTCCGAAATGGGAGTGTGATCGGCCGTGCGTTCCACGAAACCAAGGGCCACGATGACCCCGATCAGTGCACAGGCGATACCGACCGGACGTAGCATTCGCTTCAGCTTCTTCATGACCGGTAGCGTTCGTTCAACAGTGTTTCGATGCGAGGGACGAGACGATCGATGTCCCCCGCCCCCAGTGTGACCACCACCTGCACATCGCGCTGGCGCAGTTCCTCCAGCAGGCCTTCACGTGTGACGCATTCCTTCACGTCCATCGGCACCCGCTCCAACAGCCATTTCGAAGTGATGCCGGGCAGGGGTTCCTCACGGGCGGGATAGATGTCCAGGAGGAGCAGTTCATCCAAGGCGGAAAGGCTGCGACCGAACTCACTCGCGAGATCGCGGGTGCGCGAGAAGAGATGCGGCTGGAAGATGCCGGTCACGCGCTTGCCAGGATACATCTCCCTGAGGCTCGCGATGCAGGCGTCCAGTTCCCTTGGATGATGGGCATAGTCGTCGATGTAAACCACTTCCGGCCCGGCGATCCGTGTTTCGAAGCGGCGCGAGACGCCACGGAACGAATCGAGCCCCAGCCGCAAAAGGTCCGCGGTGACACCCGCGCGCAGGGCCATGGTGCTCGCAGCGATGGCGTTCTCCACGTTATGACGACCGGGCATGCCCAGCCGCAGATCCTTGAGCACCTGACCTTCGGTATGCAGGTCGAAATGGTAGGCGCCCTTCTCGACACGCAGGTTCTCGGCGCGTGGTCCGCCAGTGCTCCCAAGGGCGTACGTGGTCACCCCTGATCGACCATTGAAGTGGGCCGCGATGCGCTCATGCACCAGCAGTGGTCCGTCGCCCAGCGTGGCAAAGGCGGTGTATGCCTCGAACATCGCCTCGGGCGTGCCGTAGATGTCGAGATGGTCCGGATCCATCGCCGTGATGACCGACCCGCTCGGATGCAGCTTGAGGAAGCTCCGGTCGTACTCATCGGCCTCGACCACGTTCACCACGGCGTCATCGTTCAGAAGCACGTTGGTGCCATAGTTCACCGCGATGCCGCCCAGGAACGCGTTGCAACGCACGCGGCCCACGGTGAGGAGGTGCGCGAGCATGGTGCTCACGGTCGTCTTGCCATGCGTTCCTGCAATGGCCAGCGTGGGCTGATCGCGCGTCACCATGCCAAGCACCTCGGCCCGTTTCGCGATCCGGGCACCACGTTCCACCCAATACTTGAGCAAGGGGCTGGTCGCTGGAACGGCCGGGGTCCGAACCACCATCACATCGGCCGGAGTCGCCTTGCGGAACTCCTCGGGGATCAAGCGCGGATCCTCTTCGAAATGCACGTCGATCCCTTCGCTGAGCAATTGGTTGGTCAGCTCGCTGGGAGTTCGATCGTAGCCGGCCACCTCGGCGCCGTGCCTTCGGAAGTAACGCGCAAGGCCGCTCATCCCGATGCCACCGACACCGATGAAGTACAGCTTATTCCCCTTGTGCGTGTTCATTCGCGTGGACTTGCTTTCGTTCCCCTGCTCCTTCCAAGTCGGATCACCTCGGCGGCGTTCTGCACGCCCATCGTGGCTATCGCCAGATGCAACCGTTCCAGCGCATCCTTGTCATTGATCAGTTCCAACACCACCCGTCCCAGGTCCTGCACCGCATCCGCATCCTTCACCAGGACGGCTGCACCCCGATCGGTCAACGCACGCGCGTTGTGGGTCTGGTGATCCTCTGCGGCGGTCGGCAGCGGCACCAGGATCGCGGGCTTCTGTACCAGGCACAATTCGCTCACGCTGATGGCGCCGGCCCGTGCGACCACGAGGTCGGCAACGGCGTAGGCGTAGTCCATCCTGGCAACGAACTCATGCACCTTGCAATCGGAGTAGTTCAACCGGGCGACGGCTTCCTGTGCCTGCTTGAGATAGGGCGTTCCAGTCTGCCAGATCACCTGAAGCCCGGCAGCCTGGAAGTCCTTCAGCGCCGCTTCGATCCCACGGTTCACCCCACGCGCACCGAGGCTGCCTCCGGTGATGAACAACACGGGCTTCCCTTCCACCAGGCCGAAGTGCTCCATCCCGCGGGGTCGCTTGCCCTGCAGGCGGACCATCTCCTGCCTCACCGGGTTCCCGGTCAGCAACAACTTCTCCTTCGGGAAGAACCGGTCCATGCCGTCGTAGGCCACGCAGATCCGGTCCACCCGTTTCGAGAGATAGATGTTCGTCCTTCCCGGGAAGCTGTTCTGTTCCTGGATCAGGGTGGGCACCTGCATACGCTGTGCTGCGGCGAGCAGCGGACCGCTCGCATAACCCCCCACGCCAACGGCCACATGCGGTTCGAAGGTGCGTACGAGTCGACGTGCCTTCATCATGCTGCGCAAAACACGCCAGGGCAAGGCGAGGTTCTTCACAATGGAACCACGCTGGAAACCCCGGATGGGCAGACCCTCGATCGCATAGCCCGCGGCCGGCACCTTATCCATCTCCATCTTCCCTTCGGCCCCCACGAAAAGGAATCGTGCCGCAGCATCCCGCTCGCGCACCGCGTTGGCGATGGCGATGGCCGGAAAGATGTGACCGCCGGTGCCCCCACCGGAGATCATCACCCGCAGGTCTCCCTCAGGCGAATGCGGTGCGCGGTCGTTGGACATCGTTGTTCGCGGGAGCTTGTTCTTCGTTGCCACGGCTCACGCTGAGCATGATGCCGATGGCGAGGCAGGTGAACCAGACACTCGTACCACCCATGCTCACGAGCGGCAGGGGTTGACCGGTGACGGGCACGAGGTTGACGGCAACGGCCATGTTGATCATGGCCTGGAGGACGAGCATAAGGCCGAGACCGATGGCGGCGAGCGCACCGAAGGGCTTCTGGCAGCCGGAGGCCACGCGCACCGCCCGGAAGAGCAGGATCAAGTAGAGCAGCAAGAGCCCCAGGCCACCGAGGATGCTTCCGTACTCCTCGATGATGAACGCGTAGATCATATCGGAGTACGGGTGCGGCAGGAAGTTGCGCGACTGCCCGCTACCAGGGCCGTTGGGCAGGAAACCACCCGAAGCGATCGCGATCTTGGCGTGCTCCACCTGGTAGTTGGCGTCGTGGTCCTCCACGCCGAATGATTCGATGCGCCCCACCCAGGTATCCAGCCGCGGCAGCAGACCGGGGGTCGACTTCGCGAGCACGAGCAACAGGATGAACACGCCGATCGCAGCGCCCATGATCACCACCATGTGCTTCAACGGCACCTGGCCGATGAACATGATGACCAGGCAGACCGTGAAGAGCACGGCGGCGGTGGAGAAGTTCGCGGGCAGGATCAGTCCGCAAATGGCGCCCACCGGTACCATGAGCTTCACCAGGACATCGCGCAGGCTCCACTCCTGACCGTGGTGCTTGCCCAGCACGCGTGCGAGGTAGACGATGAGCACCACCTTCGCGGGATCGCTCGTCTGGAAGCTCTGGTTGATGATGGGGATGGTGATCCAGCGGCTCGCGTCGTTGATATTGGATCCGAGCAGGAGCGTGAGCAACAACAACACCGCCATCACACCGATGAGCAATTGCGACAGGCGGGAGTAGATCGTGAACTGCTGCTTCGATACATAGTACATGATGGCGCCCCCGGTGATCAGCATGATCCCATGCTTCATCAGGTAGTGCATGGTGCTTCCACCCTCGTGCTTGAAGGCGAGGGAACTGATGGAGCTGTACACCGCGAGCAGGCTGATCAGTCCCAGGAACAGGACCGTCATCCAGATCACGCGATCGCCCTTCAGCTTATGGATCACCGTGTTCATCGTTCGCTCTTAGAGATCGCGTACCGCACGTTTGAACTCCGCCCCACGCTCCTCGTAGTTCGCGAAGCCATTGCCGCTCGGGCATGCCGGGCTGAAGAGCACGGACTCGCCCGGACGTACCAGCTCGTTCGCCAGGAAGACGGCCGTCCGCAGTTCATCGGTCACATAGAGGTGCTCCACGGGCGCGGCACCCTCCTTCTCCACACCATCCACGGCACGGCCGAAGAGCACCATCGCGCTCACCTTCTCGATCAACAGGTCCTGCACATGTCCTTCGTCCATCTCGTTGCACACGTCGCCCACGATCCACACCACCTTGCCGGGCATCTGCGCAAGCGATTCCAATGAAGCGTCGAGGAAGGTGGCACGGGAGTCGTTGATGTATTCGACTCCGTTGCGGGTGGCCACATGCTCCAACCGGTGCGGGCCGGGCCCTTGTGTGGAGAGCGCGGCGCGCCGGGCATCCACCAACTGACCACCGGCCAGGCGGAGCGAGGGGATCGGTTTCTTCTCTTCCATGGGTTCCGGGTATTGAATGGTCAAAGACCTCTCACAGCGGACTTGAAGCGACGGCCGCGTTCCTCGTAGTTCTCGAACAGGTCGAAGCTGGCACAGGCCGGGCTCAGCAGCACCACATCCCCGGACTCGGCCATGCCGTTCGCAGTGATCACGGCCTGTTCTGCGCTGGCCGTGTCCACGATGATGGGCACCACGCCGGCGAAGGCCTTGTGGACCTTCGCGTTGTCGGTCCCCAGGCAAACGATCGCCTTCACCTTCTGCTTCACCAGATCCATCAACGAGCTGTAATCATTGCCCTTGTCCACCCCACCGGCGATCCAGATCACGGGCTTGTCCATGCTTTCCAGCGCGTACCAGGCCGAGTTCACATTGGTGGCCTTGGAGTCGTTGATGTACTCCACACCATGCACCATGGCCACATGCTCCAGGCGATGTTCCACGTTCTGGAAATCGCTGAGGCTGTCGCGCACGATATCGCTGCGGATCTCGAGCACACGTGCGGCGATCCCGGCCGCCATGGAGTTGTACACGTTGTGCTTCCCTTTGAGTGCGAGTTCGATGATGGACATGTGGAAGGTGGATCGGTTCGTGTTGATGTGGATGTTTTCGTCTTGCAGGAATGCGCCTTGATCGACGGTGTGCTGTATGGTGAAAGGCCAGCGATGCGCCTTCACGGAATGCGTGTGGAGCCACGCGTTGGACTCGGGGTCGTCAGCGCAGTGGATGAAATGGTCCTCCTCCCGCTGGTTCATGGCGATGCGGAACTTGCTCGCCACGTAGTTCTCCATGCGGTACTCGTACCGGTCCAGGTGGTCCGGTGTGATGTTCAACAGGATCGCCACGTCCGGCCTGAACGTGATGATCCCGTCCAGCTGGAAGCTGCTCAGCTCAAGCACGTACCAGGCGTTGTCCCCATCGGCCACGAGCCCGGCGAAGCTGGTGCCCACGTTACCCCCAACGGCCACGTCAAGACCGGCCCGCTTGAGGATGTGATGCGTGAGCAGGGTGGTCGTCGTCTTCCCATTGCTGCCGGTGATCGCCACGATGCGTCCGTTGGCGTGGCGATAGGCGAACTCGATCTCGCTGATCACGGGGATGCCCTTCTCGCGCACGGCCCTGACCAGCGAAGCGGCATCCGGAATGCCGGGGCTCTTCACCACCTCGTCCGCTTCCAGGACACGCGCCACGGTATGGCCTCCTTCCTCGAACGCGATCCCCAGGGACCTGAGCTCCTCCCGGTAGGCCGGCTTCACTGCACCGTTGTCGCTCACGAACACATCGAGCCCGCGCTGCTTCGCCAACCGCGCCGCACCGACACCGCTTTCCTGTGCACCGAGGACCACGAGCTTCTTCATCGGAGCTTGAGGGTTACGATGGACAGGACGGCGAGCATGATGCCCACGATCCAGAAGCGGCTCACGATCTTGCTCTCGTGGACCCCCTTCTTCTGGTAGTGGTGGTGCAATGGTGACATCAGCAGGATCCTGCGTCCTTCACCGTACTTCTTGCGTGTGTACTTGAAATAGGACACCTGCGCCATCACGCTCAGGTTCTCCACGAGGAAGATGCCGCAGAGCACGGGGATCAGCAGTTCCTTGCGCACCAGGATGGCGAGCGTGGCGATGATGCCTCCCAGCGCGAGGCTGCCCGTATCTCCCATGAAGACCTGCGCCGGATAGGCGTTGTACCAGAGGAAGCCGATGCAGGCACCGAGCAGGGCACCGATGAACACCGCGAGCTCACCGCTGCCCGGGATGTACATGATGTCCAGGTATTGCGCGAAGATGATGTTGCCGCTCACGTAGGCCAGGATGCCCAGGGTGAGCACCATGATCGCACTGGTACCGGTCGCCAGTCCGTCAAGTCCGTCTGTGATGTTGGCGCCGTTGCTCACGGCGGCGATGATGAAGATGATGATGCCGATGTAGAGGATCCAGGTGTACTGCCTGGCGCCGTTGCCGAAGAGCTTCGCGAGGATGGAGGAGTAGTTCAGCTCATTGTCCTTCACGAAGGGGATCGTCGTGTTCGGTGACTTCCGGTTGAGCATGTAGTGCTGCGTGCCATCCTCCTCGGTGATGATGTGCACGTCCTTCTCCTCGAACTGTTGCGCGATCACCTCGGGCACCTCGACACGTGTTCGGATCTCGGGGTGGAAGTACACGGTGGAGCCGATGATGATGCCCACGCCCACCTGACCGACCACCTTGAACTTGCCGGCGAGTCCGCGCTTGTCCTTCTTGAAGACCTTGATGTAGTCATCAATGAAGCCGATGGCACCCAGCCACACCGTGCTCACGAGCAGCAGCAGGATGTAGATGTTGTCCAGCCGCGCGAAGAGCAACGTGGGGATGATCGTGGCCGAGAGGATGATGAGTCCGCCCATCGTCGGCGTCCCCTGCTTCTGGATCTGCCCCTCGAGCCCGAGGTCGCGCACCGTTTCACCCACCTGCATGCGCCTCAGGAGGTTGATGATGCCCTTGCCCCACCACAAGGAGATGAGCAACGAGATGAAGACCGCCATCGCCGCGCGGAAGGAGATGTAGGTGAACAACCCCGAACCGGGAACGCGCGCACCAAGCCAGTCGAAGAGGTGGTACAGCATTACTTGTGGAGGAGTTCAAGGGTTTCCTGCAGCACGGCCACATCGTCGAAGGGGTGCTTCACCCCGTTGACCTCCTGGTAGGTCTCGTGACCCTTTCCGGCGATCAACACCACATCACCCGGCTTCGCGATGCCCACCGCCTGCCGGATGGCCTCGCGGCGATCGGCGTTCACGTACACGCGTGGCTGGTCACCGGCCTGCACCCCTTCCCGCATCTCGTTGAGGATGGCCATGGGGTCCTCGCTGCGCGGATTGTCGCTGGTGAGCACCACCTGATCGCTCAGCTCCGAGGCGATGCGCGCCATCACCGGACGTTTCGTTCTGTCCCGATCACCACCGCAGCCCACCACCGTGATCACCTGTTCGGTATCGCCCACCACATCGTTGATCGTCGTGAGCACGTTCTTCAGCGCATCCGGCGTATGGGCATAATCCACGATCCCGATGATGCCGCCCGTGCTGCGCACGATCTGGAAGCGGCCGCGCGGCGGCTGCAGATCGCTCACGGCGGTGAGCACGTTCATCGACGGTTCGCCGAGCAGGATGGCGACCGTGTAGGCCGCGAGCAGATTGCTGGCATTGAACGTACCGATCAACCGCGAGTACACATCATGCCCGTCGATGTTCAGGTGCAGCCCGGTGAGCTGGTTCTCCACGATGCGGGCCTTGTGGTCCGCCATGTTCCGTACGGCGAACGAGTGTTTGCTCCCCTTCGTGTTCTGCAGCATCACCGCGCTGTTCGCATCGTCGGCGTTCACCAGGGCGAAGGCCGAGGCGGGCAGCTGGTCGAAGAAGCGCTTCTTGGCCTTGATGTACTCGGCGAAGGTGCCGTGGTAGTCCAGGTGATCGTGCGTGATGTTCATGAACACCGCGCCGGTGAACTGCAGGCCGGCGATGCGCTCCTGCACCACGCTGTGGCTGCTCACCTCCATGAAGCAATGCGTCACCTTCTCCGCCACCATCTCTGCGAGCAGCTCGTTCAGGCGGATCGCATCGGGCGTGGTGTGCGTGCTGGGGATGGTGCGCTGGCCGATCCGCGTCTCCACGGTGCTGATCAATCCGCACTTGTGTCCCAGTGCGCGGAACAGGCGGAAGAGCAGGGTGGCCGTGCTCGTCTTCCCGTTGGTGCCGGTGATGCCAACGAGCTTCAGCTTCTTCGAGGGGTGGTCGTGGAAGTTGGCGGCGAGCACGCCAAGGGCGGCGGCGGCATCCTCCACGCGCACATAGGTCACACCCTCCTTCAGCTCGGCCGGCAGCACCTCGCAGATGATGGCGCTGGCGCCGCTCTCGATGGCCTTCGCGATGAAATCGTGACCGTCCGCCTGGGTGCCGCGTGTGGCGACGAAAGCGGTGAAGGCGACGACCTTGCGGCTGTCGAACGCGATGGCCTCGATCGCCGTGTTGGTTGAACCGACCACCTGCTCGATGCGCACCTTGTATAGGATGTCCCTGAGCAGCTTCATGTCAGTTCGATCGTGATGGTCGATCCCTGGAAGGCCCTCGAGCCGGGTTGCAGCGACTGGCGCTTGACCATGCCATTGCCCTGTACCTTCACACGCAGGCCCCGGTTCTCGAGGATGTAGAGGGCATCGCGGAGGCCCATGCCCAGCACATTGGGTACCCGGTCCATGGCGTCCGCCGGGATGCCGCGGGGCTTCAACACCACCGTGGAATCGCCCGCTTCGGTGGTCACCCACTCACTCTCCCCTTCCACCCGGATGGTAACGCCCAGTCCTTCGAGCGCGGTGCGCAGGTCCGCTGAATGACCGCTCAGGCTCACCGGCGTACGCGGTCCGTCGACCACGGCCAGACGCGTCTGCTGCTGCAGCTCGATCCGGTTGCTGTAGATCTTGTCCGCGATCTCCTTGAAGATCGGCCCCGCCACCACGTTGCCATAGTATCCGCTCATGGTGGGCCCGTTCACCACCACGATGCAGCTGTACTTCGGCGCGTCCGCTGGGAAGTATCCTACGAAGGAGGCCTGATAGCTCAACCCGTGCTCCTTGTAGCTGCCGTTCTTCGCCACCTGCGCCGTCCCCGTCTTCCCCGCGATGGCGAAATGCGCGGCGCGCAGGTTCATCGCCGTTCCGGTATCGACCACCGCGCGAAGCATCCGGTGAGCGATCTCCAAGGTCGACTCCGAACAAATGCGCGGGTTGATCACCTGCGGCGGCATCCGTTCCACCACCTTCCCGTTCCGTGACACGTGGTCAACGAATTGCGGGCGCATCATCCTGCCGCCGTTCGCCACGGCATTGTAGAAGGTGAGCACCTGCAGGGGTGTGAGCGCTGTCTCGTAGCCGATGCTCATCCAGGGCAGGCTCACCCCGCTCCATCCCTTCTCTCCCGGACTGCGCATCGTAGGGGTAGCCTCGCCGGGGATCCGCACGCCGGTGACCTCGTGCAGGCCCATGCGCTTCAGACCCGCCACGAATCGCTTCGGATCCTGCTGGTAGGCCTTGTTCACAGCGATGCTGATGCCCGTGTTCGATGAGACCTCGAAGGCCCGCTGCACCGTGATGCGCCCGAACCCGCCCTCGTGCGAATCGCGCATGATGCGGTTGTAATAACGCACCTGGCCATTGCGGGTGTCCACGGTATCGGTCGGTCTGATGGTACCATCCTCGAAGCCGACCATGAGGCTCGCGAGCTTGAAGGTGGACCCGGGTTCGGTGGCGTGGGCGACCGCGTAGTTGAGGTCCTCCACATAGGTGCTGTCGTTGCGGCGGGTGAGGTTGCTGATCGCCTTGATGTAGCCGGTCTCCACTTCCATCACCACCACGGTGCCGTACTGCGCGCCGTGCTTGATGAGCTGACGCTCCAGTGCGGCATCGGCCACATCCTGCAGGTTGATGTCGATCGTCGTGTGGATGTCGCTGCCCGGAACCGGGTCCACACCGTCGCCATTGTCAACGGGCATCCACACACCGCCGGTCAGTCGACGCTCCAGACGGCGGCCGGTCACACCGCGGAGCCATTGGTCGTAACCACCCTCCAGACCGAGCGTGCTGCTGTCGCGCAACACGTAACCCACACTGCGCGACGCCAGACGACCGAAGGGATGTACGCGCACGGTGCGCTTCTCGGTGAGCAGCCCGCCTTTGTAGCGACCGAGACGGAACAGCGGGAAGGTGCGCAGCTGCTGCACCTGGGTGTGGTCCGCACGACGCTTCACCAGGTGATAGCGCTCCTTGCGATGGCGCGCATCGGTGAGATCACGCTTGTACTCGGTGGCCGAACGGTCGCCGAACAAAGCCGCGAGCCGCAGGCTCAATGAATCGATGTTGGCGCGGAACAGATCGTCGGTGAGTCCGCTCGCCATCAGGTCCATGCGCACATCGTACTCCGGTACGCTGGTGGCGAGCAACCGGCCGTCCTCGCTGTAGATGTGGCCGCGATCGGGCTGGACCGTGCGGTAGGTGGTGCTCACCGTTCCAGCCTTGGCCAGCCACTTGTCACCTTCCGCGATCTGGATCGTGAAGAGCTTGACGGCGATGGCGATGGCGAAGAGGACGATGGCCACATAGACCATGTTGGCACGCGCTCGGAACTGCTTGTTGTCCGTCATGGGCGTGTGCGTTCGAGGCGGTCCTCGTCGACCTCCAGTTTCACGGGTGGCACGCGGCTCTCCTTCAGTCCCAGCTGGCCGATGCCGGAGGCCACCTGGCTCTGTTGTTCCGCCTTCTCGAGCTGGGCGCGCACGGTGATGTACTCCGAGCGCAATTCCTTCAGCTCGGAATCGGTGCGGTGCAGGTCGCGCACCACGCGTTCGGTGTGATAGCCATAGGCGATGTAGGCGATCATCAATCCGGCGCAGAAGAGGATGAAGGGCATGTTGCCGAGCAGCTTCTCGCGCGTGAGGAATGAGCCGTTCAGCACGCCGATCATCAGCCGGGGCACGCGCACGCTGCCACCCGGCCTGGCAGTGGCCTTGCGGGACTTTGCCGCCGGGGCTTCCTCCTCCTGCTTGTCGCGCAGCTTGTTCACGTGCGTGTGGCTATTCTCAATCGGGCGCTCCTGGCCCGGGGGTTCCTTGCTATCTCGGTATCCGTTGGTTGGATGGCCTTGTTGCTTGAAGGGTCGAAAGGCCGGTTGCGATTGCCGAAGACGTCCTTCGTCTCCTCACCACCGAGGTCACCACTGCGCATCCAGTTCTTCACCAGGCGGTCCTCCAGGCTGTGGTAGCTCATCACCACCAGGCGTCCTCCGGGCGCGATCACCTCGGCGCTCTGCCGCAGCAGTGCTTCGAGGGAAGCCAGTTCATCGTTCACCGCGATGCGCAGTGCCTGGAACACCTGGGCGAGGAAGGCGCTCTCCTTCCCACGTGGCGTCACCGGCTTCAGCGCCTCCACCAGCTGGTGGGTGGTCCCGATCCGCGTATCGGCGCTCGCCTTCACCAGCTGCCGGGCCACCCGGTGAGCGCCTTCCACCTCACCATACTTCCGCAACACACCGGTCAGCGCCGCTTCATCCAGGTCGCACAGGAGCTGCGAGGCGGTTCGCTTCCCGCGATGGTCCATGCGCATGTCCAGCGGACCATCGAAGCGGAAGCTGAAGCCGCGCGCACCGGTGTCGAACTGGTGGCTGCTCACGCCGAGATCGGCGAGCAGGCCGTTCACCGGAATGGCATGCAGGTAGCGCAGGTGGTTGCGCAGCCAACGGAAATCGGCCTTCACGAGCGTGAAGCGATCGTCGGTCGGCGCATTCCTCCAGGCATCGCGATCACGATCGAACGCGATCAATCGGCCCTTTGGACCCAGCTGGGCGAGGATGGCCTTGCTGTGGCCTCCGCCACCGAACGTCACGTCCACATAGACGCCGTCGGGGTGGATGTTCAATCCTTCAAGACAGGCTTGTAAAAGAACGGGGTCGTGATACTCATGCGTCATTGGGTTTACCGGCCATGACTTTCGCCGCCAACGACTTGAAGTCCACATTCCCGCTCAGCGCGCGCTTGTATCCGCCCTCGCTCCAGATCTCGATGCGATCGCCCATGCCCGCGAACACGATGTCCTTGCCGAGGTTGGCGTAGGACATCAATGTCTTCGGGAGCAGCAATCGCCCTGAGGCGTCGAGCTCCACCGGCGTGGCCCCGTTGAGGAAACGCCGGATGAACTCCACGTTCTCCGGGTCGAAGCGGTTCAACCGGCGCACCTCTGCGCTGGTCCTGTTCCACTCGTCCATCGGATAGAGTACGAGACACTCGCTGAACACATCGCGGTTCACCACGAAGCCCTTGGACTCCGCCCCACCGAGCTGCTTCTTCAGCGCGGCGGGCAAGAGCGCTCGGCTCTTGGCATCCAAGGTTCCCGGGTATTCCCCTAATAGGTTCAGCATAGCGCATGCACGCAGGAATGGTCGCGAAAGTAGGCGGGACCGCCCACTTACCCCCACTTATTCCCCCGTTTTTGCCTCCTTGTTGATAATTCTTCAACGGCGAAGGTGTGCAAAAGTTGTGGAAGTACCGCTACCAGCCTATAAATGGGCCAATTCAGGGCGTGGGAAGAAGTGGGGGCTTATTAACAACAAGAATTAGCCCAGGATGACAAGAATGGCCACCTTCCTGCCGACCGAAAGATCCATAGCCGGATCCCGGAATGCCTGTTGATCAGGGTCTTACGATCAACAGGGCGATGTGTGATCCCTGCCCCGGGCGCCCCAGTGGGCGGAAGTGGTCAGCTTGGTCCATGGCCCTTACCATGGACTCCCAACCCGACCAAGGCTTCCTCCCCGGATCCAGCCCTACGCGCGTCCATCACCCGACCTTCCGGACCCACCTTTTCCAACGGGCCGGTTACATTTGAACGGACCGCATGGCGAACGAGGAGTACCTGAAACGCGAAGGAGAGTTCACCTACATCGATGTCGGCGACGGTCCGCCATTGATCTTCCTGCACGGCCTGTTCGGCGCACTGAGCAATTTCGAAGGACCCATCAAGCACTTCGGTGGAAGATACCGGGTGTTGATGCCCATGCTCCCGCTCTACACCCTCCCGATGCTGAACACGAACGTTCCGGCATTGGCGGATTTCCTCGATCGTTTCATCACTCATGTCGGCGCGTCGCAGGTGAACCTGTTGGGCAATTCGCTGGGAGGTCATGTCGCTCTCGTCTACTGCACCAAGCATGCGCAGAAAGTGCGAACGCTGATCCTCACCGGCAGCAGCGGGCTCTATGAGAATGCCTTTGGAGGCAGCTTCCCACGCCGCGAGGACAAGGAATACCTGCGCAAGAAGATCGCGCTCACCTTTCATGACCCGAAGCATGCCACCGATGATCTCGTGGAGGAGTGCTACGTCACGGTGAACGACAAGTCCAAGTTGATCCGGATCCTCTCGCTTGCCAAGAGCGCGATCCGCCACAACATGGCCAAGGACCTGCCGAACCTCAGGATGCCCGTATGCCTGATCTGGGGGAAACAGGACACGATCACGCCGCCTGAAGTGGCCGAGGAATTCCATTCGCTGATCCCGCAAAGCGAGCTGTTCTGGATCGATGAGTGCGGCCATGCGGCCATGATGGAACACCCCGACACCTTCAACGGCATCGTGGATCGGTGGCTGGGAAAGACGTTGGGATGAACTGCGGGTACGCAGTGGCGGGTATTGTGTGGCGAGTGAATGCCTGCCCATGCACACTTTCGGAAGCAGGCATTCACCCACCACACGCGACTCAATACCCGCCACTCTCCCGCTCATGAAAGCCCTCCTCGCCCAGCACCTCACCAGCGGCCGCAGCGCGAAGGACTGGCCGGCACCGACCCTGCCGGAATACGCGTTCATCGGACGCAGTAATGTGGGAAAGAGCTCGTTGATCAACATGCTCTGTCACATCAACAAACTGGCACGTGTGAGCAACACCCCGGGGCGAACGCGCAACGTGGAGCATTTCCGGGTGGAAGGTACCCTGACCAGCAAAGCGCCATGGATGCTCGCCGACCTGCCCGGTTATGGGTTCGCGAAGGCCAGTAAAGCGGAACGTGCGGTGTGGGAGAAGATGATCCAGACCTACCTGCGCGAACGCGAGAACCTGCAGTGCGTCTTCCTGCTGGTCGATGCGCGCCTCGATCCCCAGCAGAACGACCTGGACATGGTGCAATGGCTTGGCGAGAACGGCATCCCGTTCTGCATCACCTTCACCAAGAGTGACAAGCTGCGCGGTCCGAAGGTGGACAGCAACGTGGCGCAGTTCAAGCGCAAGTTGAAGGAGACCTGGGACCAGCTGCCCACGATGTTCATCACCAGCTCGGAGACCTCGAAAGGCCGTGACGAAGTGCTCGGCTTCATCGAGAAGGTGAACAGCCAGTGGAAAGATTGAGTACAGGGGCAGGAGCACTGATCCGCACTTGTCCCTGCCCTTGCGCCTGCACCTTGAGCGACCCTACTTCTTCAGCTCGGGCAGCATGTGCTCCGCGAAATAGGCGCCGAAGTCGCGCATCTGGGCCGCCATCTTCCCCTCGCCCGTAGCCCGTTCGAAGGTGTCCGCCAGGGTGAGGATGTTCTGATGGAAGAAGGCCTTCATCTCCTCCACGGTCATCTCCTTCGTCCAGAGATCGATGCGGAGCGTGTTCTTCTCCTTCTCATCCCACAGGGATAGAAGTATGGCCTTGCTGCTGCTCTTCTCTCCATTGTCCGCCGCTTCCCAATCGATCCGCTCGGGTACGTGGTTCGCGTCCAGCTGGACGGTCAGTTTGATCTCGGAGGTCTTCATCACGTGTCAATTCTCAAGGATCACATCCCGAACACCAGGTCCCGCGTGCACCGCACTTGAACTGCGGAACGGAACATCCGGAGCCCGGGACTTATCGCGGTTTATAGCTTTTCAGGATCTCACGTGGATCCTCCATGGCCAGCAGTTGCGGTAGCGTAAGATCGCCGTGGTCGTCCAGGTAGGACTTCACCATGCGGTAGCCCACCCATTCACCCAGATGTCCTGGACTCTCGCGCGGCAGGCCGTTCGTGAAGGGTCCATCGTTCATCCATCGGCCGATGTCCTCCAATTTCCTGCTGTACAGCTGGTCCTTCGATACGAGGTCCTTCCAGATGGCGTACTCGTTGGCTTCGCACCAGGCCAGCTGCTCCGGGGTGTAGGCAAGACGCAGCGCGGGATCCACATCCGGTAGCAGTTCCTCCAGCAGCACCATCACCTTCCCCGTCTCCACCAGGTTGGTGAGCAGGTCGGCACCGCGGATGTCACGGGTGTAATGAACGAGCAGCCACCCTTTCACGGCGCTGGGCACGAGCATCTCGGGCCGCATGCGGTCCTTCACATACTGTGGGAACGACTCCGGTGCGAGGTAACCGATCACAGGATGGTCCTTTCCGATGAACCACTCCACACCGAAACCGAGCACACTGTCCGTAGGGAAGATCCCATAGTTGAAACCGGAGTTGAAGGCGATGACACGTGGAATGAGGCTGTCCGGGAAGAGCAGCTTCAGGCGCTTGAAGGCCCCTTCCAGTTGCGCACGTTGCGGCTCCAGGTCGCCCAGCACACTGTCAGCCGCATGCTGAACGCTGACCCAGTCCGGGTCCGTGGTGAAGCGCGTGAGGACGATCCCCAGTCGCGGGTCATCCAGCGGTGCTCCCTGCAGGATGTCCTCGATATAGGTGCGGTAGAACTCCCCATGGGTGGCATAGGCTTTGAGACTACGCACCGTCAGGCTGTCGCCATTCCCATGGAAAAGATCCTGGTCGAGCCGGCCGATCGTCAGGGTGAACGGCACCTTGTCGATGGGCAGGTCTTCGTGACCTCCGCCACCGCAGGCCGACAGAAGCAGGGCGATGGACCCTGGAATGATACTGGACCGTGAACCGAACAACACGTTTACCTTTGACCGTTCGTTAAAGCGCACAAACCTATGAAGACGTCAACGTCCCGCGTCAGCGGAAAGGCCCTCTTGATCATGGCGGTCGCCGCACTGGCCACCCCGAAACTCATGGCACAGGACGAAGGTGTCCGCTTCGGCATCAAACTGGCGCCGAACATGTCGTGGTTCAAGTCCGATACGAAAGGGCTCGAGAACGACGGCAGCAAGATCGGTTACACTGTCGGGCTGGTCACCGAATTCCCGATAGGCACCGAAGGGAACTATCGTTTCGCGACCGGTCTCTTCCTGAACGCCGTTGGAGGCAAGTACTTCCAGGCCTTTTCGTTCACAGAGAACAACCAGCAGCTTACCAAGGACCTTTCGAGCGACATCAGCCTGCAATACGTCCAGATCCCGTTGACCATGAAGCTCATGACCAAGGAGATCGGCTACATGCGCTACTATGGACAGCTGGGGTTCGATGCGAGCTTCAACGTAAAGGCGAAGGCTGATTTCGACGATGTGGTGATCGATCCGACCACCCAGGCGATCACCTTCGTGAAGCAGGACAAGGAGGACATCAAGGACAACATCCAGCCCATCCGTGCAGGACTCGTGTTCGGGGCGGGCCTCGAGTACAACTTCTCGGGAAGCACCACATTGCAGGCGGGCATCACCTACAACAACGGGCTCACGAACTTGTTGAAGAAGGTCGAGGTGGTGGATGCGAACGGGAACGCCAAGAAGGCGAAGCTCCTGCAGAACTTCCTGGAGCTGAACCTGGCCATCTTCTTCTGAACCCGACCGACCGGACAGCGAACCCCGTTCACCACCCGTGAACGGGGTTCTTTCCTTTGAAGCCATGAAGACACAAGCCGTCATCGACCACATCACCGCCTGGTTGAAGGATTACTGCGAGCGCAACCACCAGAAGGGCTTCGTGGTGGGCGTGAGCGGTGGGATCGACAGTGCGGTGACCAGTACCCTTTGTGCGCGCACGGGGCTGCCGACCCTCTGTCTGGAGATGCCGATCCACCAGGCCGCCAGCCAGGTGTCCCGCGCGCTGGAGCATGTCAGCTGGTTGCAGGCCCGACATCCCAAGGTGGGCTTGGAGCGGGTCGAGCTCACGCCGGTATTCGACCAACTCGTGACCACGCTCCCGAAGCACGACCGGCAGGAGGTGATGGACCTGGCTCTGGCGAACGCGCGCGCGCGGCTGCGCATGACCACGCTTTACTACTTCGCAGGTCTTCACGGCTATCTGGTGGCCGGCACCGGCAACAAGGTGGAGGACTTCGGTGTGGGCTTCTTCACGAAGTACGGCGACGGGGGTGTTGACCTCTCCCCCATCGCCGACCTGACCAAGACCGAGGTATACGCCGTGGCGCGCGAACTCGGCATCGTCGAGAGCATCATGGTGGCCAAGCCCACCGACGGGCTCTGGGGCGATGACCGCAGTGATGAGGACCAGATCGGCGCGAGCTACCCCGAACTGGAGTGGGCCATGGACCTGCGCGACCGGGGCCTGGACCCGGAAGCGATGTCGCTCACCGAAAGGCAACGTGTGGTGCTCGCCATCTTCGACAAGCGCAAGGCGGCGAACCGGCACAAGATGGAGCCGATCCCGGTGTGTGAGATACCGGCAGGGTTGAAGGGGTGAGCACTCCCAGCTTGGGTCTACGGTTCGTTATCCGTGGACCAGCTAACCGATCGTCCACGTATGCCCACCGTTGAGCAACGCGTCGAGATCGCCGACGCCCTTCACCTCCTTCGCGCGCTTCACCTGCCCCTGCAGCTTCTCCTCATGTGTGGGCCGATCCGCCACGTAGAACACCCCGAAAGGACGAGGGAAGGCACCTTCATGCCGCGGGTCCTCAAAGAGACGCACGAGGATGGAGGCCTTGAAGTTGTCCCGCTCGTCGTGGATCCAGCAATCGTTCGGTGAGAAGTCCGGACCGATGTCGATGATGCGCGGCTTCATCTCCTTGATGCAGATCCCCTTGGTGCCGTTGGCGAAGGTGAGCGGCTTGCCCTGTTCCACGAAGAGCGTGTGCTCGGGCTTGCTGGCCTTCTCCGTGAAGACCTCGAAGGCGCCGTCGTTGAATACGTTGCAGTTCTGGTAGATCTCGACGAGCGAGGTCCCGCGGTGGGCATCGGCGCGTGCCAGCACTTCGCGCATGTGCTTCGGGTCGCGGTCCATGCTGCGGGCGATGAAGGTGCCATCGGCGCCCTTCACCAGCGCGAGCGGATTGAACGGATGGTCCGTGCTGCCCATGGGCGTGCTGCGCGTGATCGCACCCTCCGGCGAGGTCGGCGAGTACTGCCCTTTGGTGAGACCGTAGATCTCGTTGTTGAAGAGCAGGACGTTCACGTCCACGTTGCGGCGCAACAGGTGGATGATATGGTTGCCGCCGATGCTCAGCGCATCGCCATCGCCGGTGATCATCCACACGCTCAGCTCGGGGCGCACGCTTCGCAATCCGCTCACGATGGCCGGCGCACGACCGTGGATGCCGTGCAGTCCATAGGTGTCGAGGTAGTACGGGAAGCGCGAGCTGCAGCCGATGCCGCTGATGAAGACGACCTCCTCCTTCTTCCTCCCGCTCTGCGAAAGCAGCGTCTCCACCTGCTTCAGGATGCTGTAGTCGCCGCAACCCGGGCACCAACGCACCTCCTGGTCGCTGCTGAAGTCGATCTTCTCCACGGGTGTTGTTCCGTTGACGGTGCTCATGGCTTCATCAGGTTGAGCACGGCCTCTTTGATCTCCGCGCTGGTGAAGGGAAGTCCCTGGATCTTGTTCAGGCCATGGATATCCACGAGGAATTCCGCCCGCAGCAACTGCCGCAATTGACCACTGTTCATCTCGGGGAGGAGCACGCGCTTGTAGTTCTTCAACAGCGGGCCCAGGCCCTTGTTGAAGGGGAAGAGGTGACGCAGGTGCACATGCGCGACGCTCACGCCCTCCGCCTGCAGTTCAAGTGCGGCCGTGCGGATGCTGCCATAGGTGCTGCCCCAGCCCACGATGAGCACTTCGCCTTCCGTGGGTCCGCTGTCCAGGCGGATCGGCTTGAACCGGTCGGCGATGCGTGCCACCTTCTCGGCGCGGAGCTTCACCATCAGTTCGTGGTTCTTGGGCTCGTAGCTGATATTGCCGGTCCTGTCCTGCTTCTCGATGCCGCCGATGCGGTGCTGTAGGCCGGGTTGACCGGGCAACGCCCAGGGACGCACGCCACGCTCGTCGCGTATATACGGAAGGAATTTCCCCGAGGCGTCGTGCAGATCCGCCAACGATCGCTTCACTTCTTCCTCGTCGCCCTTGGCGATGACCGTTGGCGGAGTGATCGCCGGCAGGTCCTTCGCAGCAGGGAAGCGCCAGGGCTCGGCACCATTGGCGATGTAGCCATCGGTGAGCAGGATCACGGGCGTCATGTGCTCGAGTGCGAGCTGCACGGCCTCGAAAGCCATGTCGAAGCAATCGATCGGCGTGCTCGCGGCGATCACCGGGATCGGCGCTTCGCCGTTGCGGCCGTGTACCGCCTGCCAGAGGTCGGCCTGCTCGGTCTTGGTGGGCAGGCCGGTGCTCGGACCGCCGCGCTGCACGTTCACGATCACGAGCGGGATCTCCAGCATGAAGGCCAGGCCCATGGCTTCGGTCTTGAGCGCGATGCCCGGACCGCTGCTGGCCGTGATGCCAAGCGCACCGCCGTAGCTCGCCCCGATGGCACTGCTGATCGCGGCGATCTCATCCTCCGCCTGGAAGGTGATCACGCCGGCCAGCGACATCCTGCACGAGCTCTCGAAGCACAAGAACTTCGAGAGCTCGTGCAGGATGTCGCTGGCCGGCGTGAAGGG
>JAKQEI010000100.1 GCA_029573495.1 Bacteroidota bacterium
GGTCATGCGGCCGGAAATCTGCACGCGGCCACCACCGATCTCGGAGCGGATGACCGGCGCTGTCACGACCTCGCCCTTGCCCTTCTCGAACAGGATGATGGCCATGCGCTTGTTGATGTTCTCGCGCGTCACATCCTTGAAGATGCGCGCACCCTTGGCATCAAGCGTCAGGTTGACGGTCGGCTCCTGCGTCTGCCCGTCGAAACCAGGCTGCGCATCGGTGAGGTTCTCACCGGTCAGGATGACCTGCTTCTTCACGATCACCGGCTGACCGTTGCGCTCCAGATAGCGCTCAGAGCCGAAGGGCACGGCGCCCTGACCGCGTTCCGCCGCGCGCGCCTCGGTGGACTCATCCACCAAGCGCACCTCCAGCGTGGCCGTGCGGCCCAGGATGTCCTTGGCCTTGGCCGTGTCCTGAACACCGGGCAACTGCACGACGATGCGATCCAGCCCCTGCTGCTGGATCACGGGCTCGGCCACACCCAACTCGTTGATCCGGTTGTGGAGCGTGGTGATGTTCTGCTTGAGTGCCTGCTCCTGCACACGGCGCGTGGCCTCTGGCTTGATGGAGGCACGCAACTTGAACTCAGCACCATCGGGGGTGACCACCACCTGCAGATCGGTGAACTGGTCAGCGATCAGGTTGCTCGTGGCTGTGCGCGTGGCCTCGTCGCGCACGCGGATCTCGACGGCCTGCCCGTCGCGGCTGATGCCGCCATGGCGGATGTTCTTGTCACGCAGTGCCGTGCGGATGTCGCCTGCGTAGGACTCCGCCTTCTTGGTCAAGGCCGCCTGCATGTCCACCTGAAGCATGAAGTGCACGCCGCCCCGCAAGTCCAGCCCCAGGTACATGGGCTGCGCGTGCAACGAGGAGAGCCAGGTGGGCGAGCGCGACACCAGGTTCAGCGCCACGATATAGGCCGGATCGGCCGGATCGGGTATCAGCGCCTTCTGGATCGCGTCCTTGGCCTTGAGCTGGTTGTCGGGCGTATCGAAGCGCGCACGCACCGAACTGCCTTCCAGGCTCACA
>JAKQEI010000114.1 GCA_029573495.1 Bacteroidota bacterium
ACGAGTACCGATAATCGCTGTAGGCCCTCACGCCTCAGGAGCGGATAGGTTCACTCGCAGTCCTGCTCAGTCCTCTTCAGAGGAAAACTGTCACTTCGAATATCACCAATACCCGAAGAGCTCAAGTGTAGAGTAGGAGCATGTAGCCCGCACCCCGCGGCTTTGCGAGGGGGAGGACTACTGCGGATAGCCCGACGGCGAGTCTTCGAGCCGGCACGCCCAAATGCAAGTCTCAAGACACAAGTCTCAAAGCAGACACACCATGATGCTAGAGCCTTGTGTCTTGTGCCTTGGACCTTCGCTCCCCTCCTACCTTCGCACTTCAACATCGACCGCATGCGCTACCAACCACTAACCGCCGCTACCTACCGCGAGCACCGCGCCCGTTTCCGCCAGCACCTGGAGAAGGGCGGCCTGGCCGTGTTCCACAGCAACGACATCATGCCCACGAGCGCCGATGGCACATTGCCGTTCAAGCAGGCCAGCGACATCTTCTACCTCAGCGGTATCGACCAGGAGGAGACGATCCTGCTGCTCTTCCCCGATGCCGTGGACGCGAAGGACCGCGAGATCCTCTTCGTGCGCGAGACCAGCGAGCTGATCGCGATCTGGGAGGGCGCGAAGTTCACGCAGAAGGAAGCGGCCGAGCTGAGCGGCATCCCTACCGTTCTCTGGACGAGCAGCTACGAGGCGACGATCAAGCGCCTTGTGCCGCAGTGCGAGCACCTGTACCTGAACAGCAACGAGCACTTGCGCCAGGGCAACGAGGTGGAGACGCGCGAGGAGCGCAAGAACAAGGAACTGCGCGCGCAGTTCCCGCTACATAGCGTGAAGCGCAGCGCGCCGATCATGCACCGGATCCGCAGCCGCAAGACGAAGGAGGAGGTGGAGCAGATCCAACGCGCGATCGCGATCACGGGCAAGGCCTTCGAACGGGTGTGCGGTTTCGTGAAGCCGGGCGTGAAGGAGTACGAGATCGAGGCGGAGATCACACACGAGTTCATCCGAAACGGTTCGCGCGGGCATGCCTACACGCCGATCATCGCCAGCGGCTACAACGCCTGCGTGCTTCACTACATCACCAACGATAGGGTATGCAATGATGGCGATGTGATCCTGATGGACTTCGGCAGCGAGTATGGCGGCTACGCCAGCGACCTCACCCGCTGCATCCCCGTGAACGGCCGCTTCACCAAGCGCCAACGCGCGGTGTACGATGCGGTGCTGCGCGTGAAGAACGAGGCGACACAATTGCTGCGACCCGGAACGATGCTCGCTGACTACCACAAGGAAGTGGGCAGGATCATGGAGAGCGAGTTGATCGGACTCGGCCTGCTGGACAAGACCGACGTGGCGAAACAGGACCCCGAACGTCCGTTGTACAAGAAGTACTTCATGCACGGCACCAGCCACTTCCTGGGGCTCGATGTACACGACGTGGGCCTGTGGAACGAGATGATCCAGCCGGACATGGTCTTCACCGTGGAGCCGGGCATATACATCCGCGAGGAGAAGCTGGGCATCCGCCTGGAGAACAACATCCTCGTGACGCGCGATAACCCGATCGACCTGTTCGCCGAGATCCCCGTGGAGGCGGAGGCGGTGGAGGAGTTGATGAATAGGAAGAAGGCCTTCGCCTAGCTATTGGCCGGAGATGAACGCGCTGGTGTGAACAGGTCTGCTCCACAGCTTCATCGCTTCGTCCGCATACCGGGGCGCACACTGCAGGTCCTACAACTAGGGCTGATCCTATTCTTCGTGTATCACATCGTTGGCGCATTCATCACCCCGTACCACAGCGAGTGGCTCACGGCCGACGCCCTGGTACCGGGGCTGATCATCGCTGTTCTCCTCTACAGTTTCTGCCTCATGGCCACACATTGGGTCGTCGTATTCGCAGAACACAGGTTCGCTTGGTTGCTCCTGTTCCCCATCGCGGTCGTCACACTTGCACCCTACACCATCGTTTTACTCGAGTCAACACAGGTATAGGCACACGATCACATAGGACCTCGGTCTACAAGAGGGTTTGTGAAGCCGCGCGTTACCTTCACGTGGAGGCCGCATTAATGGACAAAACCCCATCACCATGAATCTCCGCGCGATCGGTCTGGCCGGTCTCATCGTCGGCGTGTTGTTCAAGACCCTTCATTGGCCGGGAGCCGGCTACATCGTGCTGCTCAGCGCGCTGCTCACCGCTGTGGCCCTGGTGCTCCGCCTGGCCAGCAAGCGCGGGCCTTGGACGATACGGATCAGCAAACCGGGCTGGTTCGCCCCCGCCGTCGTGATGGCGCTCTGCGGCATGATGTTCAAGACCATGCACTGGCCCGGCGCCAATATCATGCTCATGCTGGGCATGGTCGCCACGGCAGCATGGGTGCTGGCCACGCAGGTGCGACCCGCGAGGACCGCTGCATAGGGAGCTGCGGGCTACGCGCACGCAGCATGGACCGAGCAGCGGTGCGGTCTCACCAGCGACCGGTCCAATGCCTGAGCACCTGGGGCCGTTCTACTGCCGAACACGACCACCATGGCAGCGATCACCGGTCCGGAACCAGGCCGCAGGAAGCGAAGCACCGTCCCACGGACCCACCTGGACATGACACCCTTGGTGGACCTCGGCTTCCTGCTCATCACCTTCTTCATGCTCACCACGCACCTGATCGATCAGCGCGTAATGGAGCTCGCCATTCCACTCCCCGGCGAAGCGAAGGCGGCCAGCAACACGCTCACCATCCTCCTGGATGAACACGGCGGACGGTTCGGCTATCAAGGCGAACTCTCGACCAACACCACCCTGCAATACCTGGGTGGCCGCGCGCTGCGCAATACCCTGCAGCGGTTCGGGGCATTGAGCGGGCAGGTGGGCCAGGAGCCGATCTGCATCGTGAAGGCTGATGATGGCGCACGCTTCCAGCAGGTCGTCACCGCCGTGGACGAGATCCAATTCGCGCGCATCGCCCGGTTCAGCATCGCCGATAGTGTCACGTCAGGCGAACGCTCCCTGCTCCAGGCGATACGCAGCGACCGATAGCCAGGGCGTCCACCCTACTTTTGGTGATGTCGGGTCCATGCATCGCGTGACCCGGGATCTGCGCATGAACGAACGCGACATCGCCCTGCTGCCGCCTGACAGCCACACGGGACTCACCATCACCGATCGGAAGACCTGGGCGGCGGGCCTCCCTGCGCTCACGTCGTCCCTGGCCCATCTGCATGAGGAGACCGGTGTGCTCAATGGCATCAGCATCCTCAACAAGCTGAACCAGAAGGACGGCTTCGACTGCCCCGGATGCGCATGGCCCGATCCGGACCACCGCAGTCACCTCGGTGAGTATTGCGAGAACGGGGTGAAGGCCATCGCCGAAGAAGCCACCACCAAACGTGTGGATCGCGCCTTCTTCGCCCGGCACAGCGTGGAGGAACTGAGCCGCTGGAGCGACTATGAGATCGGCAAGGCCGGACGCATAACGGAACCCTTCGTTCTGCGCCGGAACAGCTCGCACTACGAACCGATCAGCTGGGACGAGGCTTTCCGCATGGTGGGTCACAAGCTGAAG
This sequence comes from Bacteroidota bacterium, assembly GCA_029573495.1. Taxonomy (GTDB): domain Bacteria; phylum Bacteroidota; class Bacteroidia; order Flavobacteriales_F; family PHOS-HE28; genus PHOS-HE28. The sequence goes on from JAKQEI010000114.1 coordinate 3,561, forward strand.
TCGCTGGCCTCACCGCACGAGGCCATCTTCTACACCAGCGGCCGGGCAAGCAATGAAGCCGCCTACCTCTACCAGCTCTTCGTACGCCAGTTCGGCACCAACAACCTGCCCGACTGCAGCAACATGTGCCACGAGAGCAGCGGCACAGGCCTGGGTGAGACCATCGGCATCGGCAAGGGCACCGTCTCCCTGCAGGACATCCACGAGGCGAAGCTGGTCCTGGTGATGGGTCAGAACCCGGGCACCAACCACCCGCGCATGCTCAGCGCTCTGGAGAAGTGCAAGGACAATGGCGGAACCATCGTCAGCATCAATCCACTTCCCGAAGCGGGGACGATGGGTTTCCGGAATCCCCAGGAGGTGAAGCCCATGCTCTTCGGTGCCGCACACCTCGCCCAACGGCACATCCCCATCCGGGGCACCATGGACGTTGCCTTCCTGAAGGGCGTGCTGCGGATGATGCTCGACAAGGAGGACGCAGCACCGGGAACCATCTTCGATCACGCCTTCATCGCTGCGAAGACCGCAGGTTACGATGCCTTCATCGCCGACCTGCGCACCGTTGATCCGCAGGAGATGGCCGACCGCTGCGGCCTTCCGCTGGACGACCTGCGTTTCGTAGCCGATGCCGCGACGGGTACCGAGCGCATCGTCGTCTGCTGGGCGATGGGACTGACACAACACACCAACGCGGTGGACAACATCCAGCAGATCGTGAACCTGTTGCTGCTGCGCGGTGCCTTCGGAAAACCAGGTGCCGGCGCTTGTCCGGTGCGTGGGCACAGCAACGTGCAGGGCGACCGGACCATGGGCATCTACGAGAAGCCGAGCGAGAGCTTCCTGAGCGCGCTGGACAAGCGTTACGAGTTCACGGCACCGCGCGCCCATGGCCACGATGTGGTGGAGGCGATCGAAGCGATGCGTGATGGTACTGGCAAGGTCTTCATCGCCCTGGGCGGCAACTTCATCAGCGCCACTCCGGACAGCGAGGTCACCAGCCGCGCCGTGATGCGCACCGAGCTCACCGTACAGATCAGCACGAAACTGAGCCGCAGCCACCTCACCACCGGTGCGGAGGCCTTGATCCTACCATGCTACGGCCGCAGTGAACGCGATATCGCACACGATGCACCAGGCGCCAAGCCGCGCTTCGTGACCGTGGAGGACAGCATGAGCGTGGTACACCGCAGCCAGGGCGCTCACGAGCCTGCCTCCGCACACCTGCGCAGCGAACCGGAGATCATCGCGGGCATCGCACAGGCCACCTTGGGCGATCGGCCCCGTCTCCGTTGGGCGGAATGGGCGCGTGACTACGACCTCATCCGCGATGAGGTGGAAGCCGTGATCCCGGGCTTCGCCGATTTCAACAAGCGGGTGCGCAAGCCCGATGGCTTCGTACTGCCGAACGGTCCACGCGATGGAGCCGTCTTCACCACACCGAGCGGGAAGGGCCACTTCAGTGTGACCCCGACTCCCGAATGGAAGTTGAGGCAGGGCGAGTACATGGCGCAGACCCTGCGTACGCACGACCAGTTCAACACCACGATCTACGGCCTCGATGATCGGTATCGGGGCCTCCACGGCGAGCGGCGTGTGGTGCTGATGCATGCCGACGACATGGCGGCCGAAGGGTTGCGGACGAAGGACCGCGTGGACCTCGTGAGCCACTACGGACATGAGCGGGTGGCCACGGACTTCTTCGTGGTGCCCTATGAGATCGCGCGAGGCTGCGTGGCCACCTACTTCCCGGAAGCGAACGTGCTTGTGCCGCTGGAACTGCGGGCGGCCAAGAGCGGTACACCAGCCAGTAAAGGCGTGGTGATCACCATCCGGAAACGGGTGGGGAGCTCTTCGCGGAACTGATCAGCCGACCTTGCGCAGCTGGAAGGGCTTCACCGTGGAGACCTCGCCATCGAGCACCATCAGGTAGTACTCATCACCGTCGAGATCGGTGATGCGCACCCGGGTCACGGGCCCGTTCACCTCGCCGGTCTTCACGATATGTCCGTCGCTGTCGCAGATGTCGAACAGCGCTTCGCCGGTGCCCGGTTCGTAATCGAACATGAGCAGCCGTTCGATCTGATCGATGCGGACGCGGATCTCGTGGGATGGAGCGTTCATGACGGAGCGTGTCGCCCCTTTCTACGGAACCGCCGCCCACCGGGTTTCAGCCTTCCCAGCGATGAAGCCCGAGCCCCTGAGGACCCGGGCTTCACACCCGAACCAACCACCAATACACCTCTCCAATTCCCTGGTCCGGTCTTGACCAATGCCTTTCAGTGGAAACCCCGGACCCTTACCTCCTGCAAGCTAATCCGTCATGGACCGCGTGATCAGGGATGAACGAGCAACGGTCCACCGAGTCCTGCGAACGGTTCCGGGCCACGGCCGGGCCCATCCCAACACCTCTGGCCAGCGTGCCCGGAGGGAGGACCTGACCATTCCTCCACGTCCGTTCTTCCGATCGGTGACACCGTTCTCCGGGATCATGCTCCCGCTTCCTGCCCGCACCCTATCTTTTCACCAAAGAGTTGACCATGGCACTGCGCGTACTGATCGTGGATGATGAGGCGGATGCCCGCGAGAACCTGCAATTGATGTTGGAGGAACATTGTCCGGAGGTGCAGGTGGTGGGACAGGCGGGTAGCGCGGCGGAGGCGCGGGAGAAGATCACGGCCCTCCAGCCCAATGCGCTGTTCCTGGACATCAAGATGCCCGGCGAGGACGGATTCGCCCTGCTTGCCTCCATCGCGGAGCTCGACCTGCCGGTGGTGTTCGTGACCGCCTACGATGAATACGCCCTGAAGGCATTCCAGCAGAACGCGTTGGACTATCTTGAGAAGCCCGTGGATGTGGACGCATTGCAGCGCGCCGTGAAGAAGCTGGCCCGCCAGACCGACGAGATCGGTGGCGCACAACCTTCGGCCATCGCCGCACTGATGAAGGATCCCGGATCCCCCTTGAGTTCACGCGTGGCGGTGCCCGGAAGGGAAGGCCTGGTGCTCCTGCGGCATGAGGACATCCTCTATCTGGAGGCGAACGACAGCTATACCACGATCCACACGAAGGACGGCAAGCGCAGCGTGAGCAGCAAGCACATCCGCGTGTTCGAGAACAACCTCGACCCGAAGACCTTCTTCCGCGTGCATAAGTCTTACATCATCAACCTGGCGCACCTCAAAGGCTTCAACCGCACGGAAGGGAACATGGCCGTATTGGATAGTGGCACCCTCATCCCGGTCTCGCGCCGCCGATTGCCGGATTTCCTTGGCCTGATCAACACCTTCTAGCGACCTTCGGGGGCGATGTCGCGCGCCATCATCGTTGCGGCCCTCACCGCACTCCACCCGCTGACCGCGCTTGCGCAGCAGCACAGCTTCAAGCAGCACGCCACCAAGGACGGGCTTGCCCAGAGCCAGGTGCGCGCCATGATGCAGGACGCCCAGGGCTATTTGTGGTTCGGTACGCTCGGTGGCGCCAGCCGTTTCGACGGCCAGGAGTTCACCAGTTATGCCCTCTCCGATGGCCTGCCCGACCTGCAGGTGAGTGCGATCGTACGCGATGCCTCGGATAAGCTGCTGTTCGCCGCAGGCAATGCCATCGCCACGTGGAACGGGAAAGGCTTCACGGCGGAGGTCCTACCCGTCGAGAGCAAGGGTGCACGCATCCTCACCATGGTCGCTGCTGATGATCGCCTGTTCGTAGGCACCGATGGTGGCGGCGTATTCGTACGCACGCCCACCGGCATCAGTACCCTCGGGGGTTATCCCGCGGATACGGCCACCCATGTGCGCTCCCTCGCCCTCCTTCGCGACGGGCGCCTGCTGATCGGCCTGCGTTCCGGCCTGCTCGTATGGGACAAGGGCACATGCACCGCAGTGGCCGTGGGCGATGACGAGCCCAAGACCGTGAACGCTCTGGCGGAGGGCAACGACGGCAGCTGGTGGATCGGCACCGCCATCGACGGCCTCTACCGGATAAAGCCCGATGGCACCACCGAGGAGTATGACGAGGAGAACGGCCTGCTTCGCAATAATGTTCGTTGTCTGTTCGTGGATGACCGTGATCGCCTCTGGGTCGGCACCAAGTTCGGCCTGAACCTGCTGGTCAACGGAAGGCTGCGGGTATTCACGGTACACCAAGGCCTGCCCAATGACAACATCTGGTGTGCCTATCAGGATGGCGAAGGCGGGCTCTGGTTCGGCACTGATGGCGCGGGCGCCCTGCAATATGCCGACGACCGCTTCATCACCTTCACCCAGCGCGATGGGATCTGCAGCGATCTTGTGATGAACATCACGGCCGATGCCCGTGGTGACCTCTGGCTTGGCACTTATGACAATGGCATCTGCCGCATGGACGGCATGGCCATGGTGACCACCTTGGACGGCCTGCCTAACAACACCATCTGGTCGGGGATGCGTGACAGGAACGGGAACCTCTGGTTCGGGACCAGCGCCGGCCCCGTGCTCCTGGTGAACGGCATCGTTCAACCACTTCCCGCCGATGTGCTCGTGCATGAGCAGCCGGTGCTCTCCTTGGATGAAGGGCCGGATGGCACCATCTGGTTCGGCATGCGCGAGGGCCTGCTCGGCATGCGCCCTGACCGTACCGTGGTTTACCATGCCTCCGGGCCCGACGGACCTGGCCGTTCCATCCGCAGCATGTGGCACGACCGCTACGGCCATCTCTGGATGGCCACGGACAACGGCCTCGTCCGCATGGCCGATGGGGCGTTCGAACGATGGACCACCGCGGAAGGGCTGAGCGACAACACGGTCCAATGCCTGCTCGCGGACCTCAAGGGCAGGCTATGGATCGGCACCGCCAATGGACTCTCCTGCATGGATGGTGGGGTCTTCCACCGTATCCGGCTCGCCGGAGACCTTGGCTCGAACTATCTCGACCTGCTCGTGGACGATGGGACGGGTCGGATCTGGGCCGGTACCAACAATGGCCTCTATGCCTTCCAGCCCGACAGCCTGCTTCAGCGATCGACCGCTGCTGAACACATCACATTGAACGATGGGCTGCGCGGCCTGGAGTTCAACCTGAACGCCGCCAGGCTGGCGCGCGGCAAGTTGTTGTTGGGTAGTTCAGCGGGGCTGGTCTACCACGACCTGAAAAGCGACCGGCGCGAACATGAACCCACGCCACCTCGGGCGCGCATCACCGCGATCCGGTCGTTCCTGCAACCAACGGATTGGTCCACGCGCAGCAGCGGGACCGATGCGGACGGCCTGCCGGTCGGCCTTCAACTGGACCACCGCCGCAACCACCTCACCTTTGATTATCTCTCCATCAGTTTGCGGGAACCGGACAAGGTCATCTACCGCTACCGGCTCGTGGGCTTCGATCAGGATTGGTTGCCCCCGACCGATGCTCGATTCGCCAGCTACAGCAACTTGTCCCACGGACAATATGCCTTCGAGGTGATCGCCTCCACCGGCGATGGAAGGTGGAGCGAAGCAGCCACCGTGAGGTTCCGGATCCTCCCGCCCTTCTGGTCGCGTTGGTGGTTCTACGCCCTCTGTGTGCTGGCCGTGATCGGCATCGCCACCGCCGTCCTACGATACCGCACCCTGCGGCGGGAACGACGCGAACGCACCCGCCAGCTCCTACTCAGGTCAAGGATGCTCCAGCTGGAACAGCAATCACTCAACGCCAACATGAACCGGCACTTCGTGTTCAACGCGCTGAACAGCATCCAGTACCATATCAACAAGCAGGACCGCAACACCGCGAGCCGCTACCTGACCAGCTTTGCCAAACTGATACGTAAAAACCTGGATGCCAGCCAGTTGGATACCACCACCCTGGCCGAGGAGCTCGAACGCCTCGAATTGTATCTTCAGTTGGAACACATGCGTTTCAAGGACAAGTTCGAATACCGGATCGAAGTGGAACCGGGTCTGAACGTGAGTGAAGCCAAACTCCCTGCGATGATGCTCCAACCATACGTCGAGAACAGTATCTGGCACGGTATCCTTCCCATGGAGGGTAGTGGCACCGTGCGGATCGAGGTGAAGCGCGCACCGGAGGACCGGATCGAGGTGCACGTCCTGGATAATGGCATCGGCTTCCAGAAAAGCATGGACAACAAGGCCAACGCCGGTGACCACATCAGCCGCGGGATCGAGATCACCAAGGGTCGAGCGGATGTACTTAGACGGCTGGATCTCACGGACATACGGATCATCGGCCCGATGGACCGCCTGGAACCGGGAACCGGACGCTCCCTCGGAACCCAGGTCCTCGTATCCCTACCGATGGCGAACGGTTGGAAAAAGGACGCAGAAGGCTTGCGATCCGCCCAAGAGCGTTCTACCTTTGACGTTGTATAGTGGAATGAAACCGCTCCGACATATCCTGTTGTTCGCCTTGCTGGCCTTGTTCGCGGTGGGCTGTGCCAAGGAGGAACCTGTACGTCCGCATACGATGGATGCGAACGGCGCAGTGCTTTTAGCGAAGGACCGGACAGGTGTGGTGCAGGATACCAGTGGGGACAGCACCCCACAAGAAGGCGTAAATGGTTGCGAACCCAGCGATCCTGACCAAGGTGACCCGGGGATCAGCGACGACGGCGATGACATCTCGGATAGTGAGAAGTCACGCAAGAAGCGTCGGTAATTTCCCTTTCGTTCAGAACGGAAGCGCCCTTACGGCGCTTTTTGCGTTCATGACCTCGACATCTCACC
>JAKQEI010000136.1 GCA_029573495.1 Bacteroidota bacterium
GCATCCGGACAGGATGTGCAGAAGTGTTGCGGATCGAACAGCAGTACCTTCCTGTTGGGCAGCACGAACTACGCCCGTCATACCCAGTGCCTGTACGCTCCTGGCGACTTCACCGGTGCAGTGGCCGGCCAGATCACCCGATTGTACTACCGTTACGGTATCTCGGGGATCGACCTCGGGAATACCCTCGGCGACCTCACCATCAGCATGGTACAGACCCCGGCGACGGCCTTAAGCGGCGTGGAGTTCCTGACCGGCCTGCAGACCGTATTGGAGACCCCGTCGTTCACGATAGCGCCAGGTGCTTCCGGTGATTGGTTCATGATCGATCTCACGACGCCTTTCCTTTACGATCCGTCCCAGTCCCTCGTAGTGGATATCAGTTTCGAGACCTCTGCGAACGTGGCGTTCGGCACCATGAGCACATCGGGGAATACTGGTAGGAAGATCATGTCGGACGAGACCGGTACGACTTCGGGCGAATCGTGGGACACCTTGCAGGACATCGGCTTCGACGTGGAAAGTGTCGGCATGAGTGAACGTGCGCTGACCCGTACCATGCTCTTCCCGAACCCCGCGGAGCGGCAGGCCGATCTGTACTGGGCGGCGCCATTGGTCGAACATGCGCAGATGACCTTGACGGACCTGACCGGACGCACGATCCTCTCCGAGCAGGTCCACACGGGATCAACGCATACGCGTGTCGAGGTCGGCGGCTTATCGCCTGGCGCCTATGTCCTGCACCTCAGGGATGCATCGGGACTGCTCTATGCGGAGCGCTTGGTGCACCAGTGATCCGGTCCCGCGTTCATGAGTGAAGGCCTTTCTGCGGAGAGGCCTTCGCATTTCGGAACCATCTCCGCTCAGCTCAACCCGCTGATCACACCGTTCGCATCGATGTCCATGCCCTCACTGGCCGGTGTCTCGGGAAGACCGGGCATCCGCATGATGCTGCCGAGCATGGGCACCACGAAGCCGGCGCCCGCCGCGATCTCGATATCCTTCACCGTGATCTCAAAGCCTTCCGGTGCGGCACGTCGGGTGGGGTCATCGCTGAAGCTGTACTGCGTCTTGGCGATGCAGACCGGCAGCTTTTCCAGACCCAGGTTCTTGATCCGCCGCAGGGCGACCTGTGCATCGGGACCATAGACCACATTCCCCGCGCGGTAGATCTCTTTCGCCACGCGTTCGACCTTCTGCTCGATCGTGAGATCCAGATCGTAAAGGACCTTGAAGCGGCTTTCGCCCCCATCCACCACGCGCAGCACAGCACTGGCCAGATCGGTCATGCCCGCACCACCCTCCGCGAAGCCTCTGGCCACGACGGCCTCCGCACCGCGCTCCGTGCAATACGCCTGGATCTGTGCGATCTCCTCGGCTGAATCGGTGGGGAAGGCATTGATCGCGACCACGGCCTTCACCCCGAACTTGGCCACGTTCTCGATGTGGCGGCCCAGGTTGGCAAGCCCCACCTTCACGCGGTCGAGCGCGGGGTCGTTCCATTCGCCCTTCTCCGCGCCGCCGTGGTAACGCAGCGCACGCACCGTGGCCACGATCACCACTGCACTGGGTTCAAGTCCGGCCGCGCGACACTTGATGTCGAAGAACTTCTCCGCACCGAGGTCCGCGCCGAAGCCGGCCTCCGTCACCACGTAGTCGGCAAGGCTCAGGCCCATGCGTGTGGCGAGCACGCTGTTCACGCCTTGGGCGATGTTGGCGAAGGGCCCGCCGTGTATGATGGCCGGGTTCCCTTCCAAGGTCTGCACCAGGTTGGGCTTGATGGCATCCTTCAGGAGCAGGGCCATGGCCCCCTGCGCGTTCAAGTCGCGCGCGTAGACGTACTTCTTCTCGGGGTTGCGGCTGTTGCCCACGAAGATGTTACCCAGCCGCGTCTTCAAGTCCTCGTAACCTGTAGCCAGGCAGATGATGGCCATGACCTCGCTGGCCGCGGTGATGTTGAAGCCGTCCTGCCGGGGAATGCCATTTCCCGTACCTCCCAGACCGATCACGATGTCCCGCAGGGCGCGGTCGTTCATGTCGATCACGCGCTTCCACGCGATGGTGCGCGGATCGATCTGCAGGTTCTTCGTCTTGCTCTGGAGGTTGTTGTCGATCAGGGCCGCCAGCAGGTTGTTGGCCTTCTCGATGGCCGCGAAGTCACCCGTGAAGTGCAGGTTGATGTCCTCCATGGGCACCACCTGGGCATAGCCACCACCGGCCGCACCGCCCTTCACCCCGAAGACCGGTCCGAGCGAGGGTTCGCGCAGCACCACTGCAGCCTTCTTCCCGACCTTGTTCAGGCCTTCGCACAGGCCGATGCTCGTGGTGGTCTTCCCTTCACCGGCAGGAGTCGGCGAGACGGCGGTGACGAGGATGAGCTTGCTCTTCTTGATCCGCTTCTCATCGATCAACGCCAGCGGCAATTTGGCCTTGTATCGACCGTATAGTTCCAGGTCGTCGGCGGGGATGCCGAGCTTCCCGCCGATGGCGGTGATCGGCTGCATGTGCGCCTTTTGCGCGATCTCAAGGTCTGAAGGGAAGGGCATGGTCGGAGAAGGTGATCAGTGGTGCGAAGTAAGGTATGGCGTGGCGCTGTCGGTCAGGATAGGAAATAACCAGCTTCGCGGAGATGTTCCCAGTAGCGCGGATAGCTCTTGTCCACCACACCGGGATCCTTGACGGTGACGCTATCCAATAGAAGGGCGAGCGGCGCAACAGCAAGCGCCATGCGATGGTCGATATCGGGATCGAAGGTGAAGCTACCCTTGGCGGTGATGGTGCCGCCCTGGATGAAGGTGCCCCCGCGATGACCGGCGGTACAGCCCAACTGGCGCAACACATCGCCCACGGCCTTCAGGCGATCGGTCTCCTTCACCACCAGATTGTCCAGGCCGGTGAGCGCAGCCTTGCAGCCCCGTGCGGCCAGGGTGAATGCGAGCGGCTGGAAAAGGTCCGGCACATGGCGCATGTCCACAGCGCTGTCGGTCCACGGCCCCGCCTCCGGCTTATGTTCCAGCAGTAGTCCTTCCGGCTGCTCCGTGGCGCGCACCCACGGCGACCATAGCTGTACCGCCTCTCGGTCCCCCTGTAGAGTGTCCTTCTGCAAGCCCGTGAGCAGCACCGATGAACCTGGGTCCAGCGCCACCTGCTCGAACCAGAAGGCGGCACTGCTCCAGTCGCGCGGCACCTCATACGGCCTCTTCTGGTAGGCACCTGGAGGCACCACCACACCGTCCATCGTCAGGCTGGCGCGTACGCCGAAGTGGTCCAGCATCTTCAAGGTCATGCTCACGAACGGCTCACTCAGCCGCGTGCCGGTCCACTGCAACTGCAAGCCGTTCGGCAGCAGTGGGGCGATGAGCACCAGTGCGCTGAGGTATTGGCTGCTGATGGGCGAATCGAAGTGGACCTTCGCGCCGGTGAGACGCCGACCACGGACGCGATAACCATCGGCCACCCGTTCGATGTCCGCGCCGAGGGTGCGAAGTGCCTCGACCAGGTCGCCATGTGGACGTTGCAGCAGGCGCGGGATGCCACTGATCACGTGTTCCTCCCCTTCCTGCACGCTGGCCCAGGCCAGGAGGAATCGGAAGGTGGTACCGCCCGCGCCGCAATCCATGGTGTGCGGCCGGTCGCGGAGGAGTTCGTGCATCACCCGGGTATCGTCCCCATCGCTCAGGCCGGTGATCAGGGAAAGGTCGCCCAACAGGGAAGCGATCAACAAGGCACGGTTGCTCACGCTCTTGGAGCGGGGCAGGTCGATGCTGGCGTGCAAGGGGCCTTGCGGTCGTCGAATGGTCAGCGCTTGCATGCGGCGAAGATCCTAAGCGGACCGGTGAGGGAAAGCGATGGTGACCAGTGCCTGTGAACAGCCGACCATGGACTACCCACGCACCAGCAGCCGGTAATGCTCCAGCGCCTCCTGCACCTGGGCGGCGGTCACGTCCACATCGGTACGCGCCTTGCCGATGGCGGTGAGCAGGGTGAAGCGGAAACGTCCGGCGCTGTTCTTCTTGTCGTTGCGCATGAGCTCGATCAGCCGGTGGTTGTCGGCGCTATCGAACTGGTAGGGCTTGTACAGGGTAAGCAATTGCTCCGCGATCCGGTCGTAGGCTTCCCGTTCGAGCAGGTCCAGGCGCCAACTTAGCCAGGCTTCGCAGATCATGCCGATGGCGACGGCCTCCCCATGCAGCAGGGCGCGCTGCGGACTTTCCCAGGAATGCGCTTCGATGCCGTGACCGATGGTATGTCCGAAGTTGAGCACACGACGCAGGCCGGTCTCTCGCGGATCCGCCTTCACCACTTCGGCCTTGATCGCTGCGGAGCGTTCGACCAGCGGGGTCAACGCATGGATGTCGTGCAGCGTAGCCTGCCGGATCGCCTCCCACAGGGTCGCGTCCCAGACCAGGCCATGCTTCAGCATCTCTGCCAGGCCGTTCAACAGTTCCCGTTTCCCCAGGCTCTTGAGGAAGGGCATGTGGAGATAGACCGCCAATGGGTCGTGGAAGACCCCCACGAGGTTCTTCACCCCGCCCAGATCGATGCCGGTCTTACCCCCGATGGCCGCATCCACCATCCCCATGAGCGAGGTGGGCACATGCACGCACCGGATCCCCCGTTTGAAGGTGGCGGCGACGAAACCGCCCAGGTCCGTGACCACGCCTCCACCCAGGCACACCAGCAGGGCTTGCCGGTCCGCGGCCTCGGCAGCGAGATGCCGCCAGATCTCGCCACTGATGGCGATATCCTTGGAGCGCTCACCGGGAGGAACGACCAGGGTGCGCGCCTCCCGCAGGCGGGGTACCTGTGCCAGCAGTTCGGGCAGGCAATGCCGCAGGGTGTTCTCATCGCCCAGGATAAAGGCGGCGCTGAAATCCTCATTGCCCAAGCGGCGGTCCAGGGCCCGCAAGGCATCGCGGCCGAGCACCACGGGGTGCCCCCCTGCACTGATCTCCGTCACCTCCTGCGGGGCTGTGGCCATTGCTACTTTTGGCGGCCTTCGCCGCTTACCAAAGGAAGAAGGTTCCGCCCGACCGTGCAAGCCCCCCGTTCCGCGCCTAGCGACCGCCTCCCCGATCTGAGCGACACCCGCACCGCCTTCGCGGCCATGAGCGACCGTGACCTGTGGCAGGCGCAATGGCTCTTCCGCATCATCGGGAACCCCACGCTCACCGCCATCGGCAGCAACCTCAGCAAGGCGGCCCTGTGGCTCCACCTGCCGATGAAAGGGCTGATCAAGGCCACCATCTTCAAGCAGTTCTGTGGGGGTGAGACCATCACCGAAAGCCTCAAGACCGCTGAACGCCTGGCCCGAAGCGGGGTGGGCACGATCCTGGACCATAGCGTGGAGGGCCAGGAGGATGATGAGACGTTGGACCATACCACGGACGAGATCCTCCGCACGATCGATGCGGCGAGGCAGCGCACCGACATCCCGTTCTGCGTCTTCAAGCCGAGCGGGATCTCGCCTGTGCAATTGCTGACCGATGTGAGCGATGGGAAGAAGCTCGATACCGAGGACCAACGGGAATGGCAGCTGGTGCTGGGCCGCTTGGAGCGGATCTGTGCTGGTGCTGCACAAGCCGGAGTTCCTGTGCTCATCGATGCGGAGGAAAGCTGGATGCAAGTGGCGATAGACGCGATGGCCGATACGATGATGGCACGCTTCAACAAGGAGCAGGCCATCGTCTTCAACACGGTGCAATTGTACCGGCATGACCGGCTGGCCTTCCTGAAGGCAAGCCATGCGAAGGCGGTGGAAGGCGGCTATCACCTGGGGGTGAAACTGGTGCGTGGCGCGTACATGGAGAAGGAGCGCGACCGTGCCGAGGACAAGGGCTACCCCTCACCCATCCACAAGGACAAGGCCGCCGTGGACCGCGACTACGATGATGCCCTGCGCTATTGCGCGGAGCACCTGGACCGCATCGCCGTGTGCGTAGGCACCCACAACGAGCAGAGCACCTTGTTGATGGCCCGCCTGATGAACGAGAAAGGCCTGGCCCATGGCGACAAGCGGGTGTGGTACGCGCAGCTGCTGGGCATGAGCGACAACATCAGCTTCAACATGGCAGCCGCGGGCTATAACGTGGCAAAGTACGTGCCCTACGGGCCGGTGCGCGAAGTGCTGCCCTACCTGATCCGCCGCGCGAACGAGAACACCAGCGCGCGTGGGCAGACGGGTCGAGAGCTGGGCTTGATCATGGCGGAGCGGAAGAGAAGGAAGCGCGGGGGGTGATGGCAGGACGTGCGAAGGGCGACCCCGAAATGGTTCGAAGCCGCCCTTCTTTTTCGGACAGATGATCTACCGATCCACCTTCACGGCCTTCTTCACCACGGGCTGCCCATCCAGCAGCAGGGTCACGTAATACATGCCCGGTGCAAGCGCGGCGGTGTTCCAATCGAATTGGTAATTACCGGCCTCCAGATCGGCCTCCTGCAGCACGCGCAGGTCGCGGCCATCGCTGCTGTTGGCCATGAGCTGGGTGCGGCCACCACGGTCCAGGGTGTAGAACACGGTGGTGCGCTCGTTGAAGGGGTTGGGCTGGATGCGGAGCTTCTCGTTGCCATTGAAGCTGCCATCCAACTCGCTGGGCTGGTCGAGGCCAGGCGCTTGCTGGCGGCTACCATCGGGGTTGGCGCAGCAGGCGGCGAGGGCGTCCTGTAATTCACCCATCTGTTCAGCCAATGCATCATTGCGCGCGTTCAACTCCTGGATGGCGGAAACCAGGAACGGAATAATGACGCTGGTATTGACGATCTTGGATGCTACAGCGGGCTGGACCTCTAAGCCAGTGGAATCCGATTGTGCAGGGAACGTGATATCCTTTACCGCTTCAGGGATCACTTGCTCAAGTTCTTGAGCAAGAAATCCGAACTGTTGCCCTGCGGGCAACCCGACATGCGGATAGGCATTGACCTGGTAGTCGTAGGACCGGGGATTGAGCTGGGATACCACCGATAGACCACCTTCAAGGACCTCAATGTTCTCCTTCAGCGCTTCATCCGAAGGAGACCAAGTACCGCCAGGGATCACACCTGTACCGGTAACGTTGACGTTGCCGCGGAAATAACCAGCCCAATCGGTTCCGATGGTCGTGCTCTGGTTCTGTACAGCTCCGAACACACCGTAATTCCCGTTAGGCGGGGGTGGAACTGAGGTGGTTTGCTGCGTACCGACGATACCTGCATTCACCAAACCAGAGGATCGTGCTACACCATCCACACCGACCGCGTATCCAGTTCCGTTGTACACAACAGCATTTACCCCTGCGGCATATGGGCTGAAGTCGAACGCATGGAAGTCTCCTGCATAAGCGACTTGGCTGGAGCCATTCGTGACCGCACCGACTCCACGAACACTTTGGCCAGAGCCTGTTACATTCAGAACAGCTCCCATTGAATTGCCAGTGGCGTTCGAAATATTGACATCGAGGCCTTGGACGAAGGTGTTGGCGGATCGGACATGCAGCTTCGCGGAGGCTAACCCAGGCGTACCAGGTGCAGTACCGATCATGACCGCATCCGTAGCATCCGGGCAATTGGGGTCTGCTGGCCCCTGTGCGGTGAACAGGTCATTATTAGCGCCTGTATTCATCTCCCACTCGCAATCCGCGGGCACGAGGTCGGTGATGTCCATCCACTTCAGCACGCCACGCTCATCGGTAAAGGCATCATCTACCACCACCACCTTGGTCAACCCCACGGCTGCCGCATTATCCGGCAATTCCTCAATGCGTACCCGGCCGTTCAGGACGTGCAAGCGTTCGGAAGGCTCGGTCCCGTCTGCGTAGAAATCGCCGACACCCACGTTCACTTCGCGGAAATCCTTTGGCCATAGCCGCATGCCCTCAAGCCCTTCCCAAGATTGTGCGCCTGTGGGGGCCGATTGGTCATAGCCTGAAGTGAAGAGGAAGCGCAGCCGATCCATCCGTTCGTTACCTGGATTATCACTCCAATGGACCACCATATCGGTGTAATCCTCTTCCTCTCGGTACTTCTGCCCCACATAACCATGGTCGAAATTGCCCGTGAAGGTGACACCGTTGCTCATCCAAGGTCTGAAGGCGAGTTGCTGGTCGTTACCAGCGCCTCCATCGGCCAGGTGTAGACGCGTGAATGGTCCCTTGACCGTATTGAAGAAGGAGTTGTTGGGCGTGATCAGCGCAAAGCCATGGGCTGGGATGGATGAAAAGGAACCAAGGCTACCGTAAGTGATCCGCGGGTTGATCCGGGCCCGGAAATCACCTGCAGTGTAGAACTCGATGGGATAGTCGGCGGCGTCGTGGCGGATCCGCAGCGGCACCGTGCTGCTGCCATCCGCGCCGAACCACTCGCTACCATTAATGAAGTTGCCGCCAGGATTGGCATGCCAGTCGATCTGCGCATAGCCTACAGAGGCCAAGGTGAGGGCACATGCCCATGTACTTACTCTCTTCGTTATCATGGTCCAAAATTGTTTGGACCGGAACAGTGCTATTGCGCTACCACGAACCTTACGAACGCTGCTTCCATACCCTTTCTCAACCGCACCACATACATGCCCGGGCTGAACCGGTGGAGGGGCACTTGGTGCCTACCTGCGCCACTGGCGAAGGTGCGCACTACTCTACCCGACATGTCGATGATCTCGCCAGTGTACTGCTCCTGCCCGGGCCATGATATGACCAACGTCCCCGTCACACCATCCATGGCAGCGAAAGGCTGGCCCACCAATGGCCCTTCATGGATCCCATTGGCCACCGGATCCGTGGATACGGAGACATTGTCCACAAGGCAATAGGCATTCTCGCCATTCAGCGGCGGTATCGGCAACACCTGCGTTTGGGCATTATCGAAGAAATTGCCCAGTACCACATACTGATAGGCGCTGTCCGCCACGAAGCTGCCGCTCACCAGGGTCCAGCCCACCGTATCGGTCAGCACAGCGGAACGGTGCAAGTGGGCGTAGTTCCTGAACGGGAAGTCCGGACCATCCTGTCCGACCACATTGGTCCATGCGTTGGAGGTCATGGTAAAGAGCATACCCATGTTGTTGCAGAAGCCTCCCACGTATCCATCCAATCCACCAGTGGCGATATTCGCCCAGAAACTGATGTAGTAGGTCTCTCCCACGGTCAACGGCGCATTCAGTACCGCACCGATGTACTCCCGGTACTGATCGTTTTGATCGAATGCGTAATAGCCCACGTAGGCCAAGCCATCTTGTGCATACTGGAAGGAAAATCCGTTTTGCGGAACGCTGACGTACGCCCCTCCCGGGATCGAGGTATCCGCACAAGCATGGAAATAATCCGGGCTATTGAACCAACTCTGCCAATACAGGGGCCGGTCTCCCGCTTGGAAGCCGATGGTATATGGGCAGGTGTGCGTGAGTTCAAAGCTGGGATTGGGCACCAGGTTCTGGGCCTTGGCCAGGATAGGAACAACGAACAGCAGGCAGCAGCACAATACGATCATCGTCTTGTACCACTGCCTGCCGTCCATTGTGTCTGAAAGCATTGTTCGTTCGTTTCGTGATGCATGCATGGCGCATCATCCCGGTCCTTTTTCCGCTCCTTTCAAGTCCTTGTCCGTCGCGGTTTGCGGCAAGGCTCCACTGAAAGACCGTGTTTGCACGGCCCGATGCTGCCTGGTGGGCTCAGCGGTGGCATCCTACCTTTGTTGTGCTCTGTTTCGTTTACCTATTCACCTGGGTTGTGTGGGACATGAGCGACCAAAGCCCTCGGTGTTGCAAGCACCGAGGGCTTCTTCGTGGCGCCCGCTTGGGGCGCGTCATTGTAGAGAGAGAGAGAGAGAGAGAGCCCGCTTCCTATCGCGGTGGCAACCCGCCGCATTCAGCTGGCGGATGTTCCCGAAAGGGCCTGGGGTGCTATAAGCTCCACGCCATACCACGTTCACACTGGCTCGGCTTGTTCACTTC
>JAKQEI010000176.1 GCA_029573495.1 Bacteroidota bacterium
CAGTTCTCATCCACCACCACGATGCGGCTTGTTTTCATCACACTGCGGATGATGGTCTCGTGGTCCATCGGGCGGATGGTGCGCAGATCGATCACCTCGGCGCTGATGCCCTCTTTCGCCAGTTCCTCGGCAGCAGCGAGCGCCACCTTCATCATCTTGTTGAAGGAGACGATGGTGACATCGGTGCCCTCGCGGGCGATGTGCGCCTTTCCGATGGGTAACAGGTACTCGCCATCGGGCACTTCGCCCTTATCGCCGTACATGCGCTCGCTCTCCATGAAGAGCACGGGATCGTTGTCGCGGATGGCGGCTTTCAGCAGGCCCTTGGCATCGTATGGGTTGCTGGAGCTGATGACCTTGAGGCCAGGGATGTTGGCATAGAACGCATCGAAGCTCTGGCTGTGCGTTGCGGCCAATTGGCCCGCGCTGCCATTGCCGCCACGGAACACGATCGGCACATGGAATTGACCGCCGCTCATCTGCAGCATCTTGGCCGCGTGGTTGATGATCTGGTCCGCCGCGAGGATGGCGAAGTTCCAGGTCATGTATTCCACGATGGGACGCAGGCCGTTCATTGCGGCACCAACGGCTATGCCGGTGAAGCCCAACTCGGCGATCGGGGTGTCAATGATGCGCTTCGCCCCGAACTCGGCCAGCATGCCCTTGCTCACCTTGTAGGCGCCGTCGTATTCGGCAACCTCCTCCCCCATGAGGAAGACGTTGGGGTCGCGACGCATTTCTTCGCTCATGGCCTCATTGAGGGCCTCCCGCATCTGGATCGTACGCATGCCTGTGGTATGGGTGCCAAAGGTAGCAGCGGCAACCTACCCTATCTCCTGTCGGCCTCCTCCTCACGCACCTCCTCCACGCCCGTACGCTTGTCGTCATTTGGCATCAACTCGCCATTCTCCACCCCGATCTCCTGGCGCACCACACGCACCGCATCGTCCTTTGGAAGGATAGGTCGCCCGTGTTCCGCACACCATACCCATACGAATTCGGCACCCAGGAAGAAGATCTGTGAGGCATAGAAGGTCCACAGCAACAGCGAAATGAGGCCCGCGGCCGCCACGAAGGTGCTGGTGGGGTCGGCGGCATCGAAGTAGAAGTCGAGCGCGGTCTTGCCCAGCAGGAAGAGCACCGTGGTGAAGATGGCTCCCGGCAGCGCGTCCTTCCACGCCAGGTGGACATCAGG
This sequence comes from Bacteroidota bacterium, assembly GCA_029573495.1. Taxonomy (GTDB): domain Bacteria; phylum Bacteroidota; class Bacteroidia; order Flavobacteriales_F; family PHOS-HE28; genus PHOS-HE28. The sequence continues at coordinate 1,196 of JAKQEI010000176.1, forward strand.
AAGGAATTTGAACATGCAGGCGAATACGAGGGTGCTGATGGCGACCATCAGGGCCCAGCTCAAGGCCACCACCAGGATGCCGCCAGCCCCTGGCAGTGCCTTCGCCAGGTCGTCGCCAAAGCCGGTGATGAGCGAGTTGACGACGAAGGTGACCATGAGCAGGAAGCCAAGACCCATGACGAAGGAGAAGGACAACAGCCGCTTGATGAGGAAGGCGAGTATGGAGCTCTTGGGCCGCGGCTGGATCTCCCAAATGCGGTTCAGTGCGGTCTGCAGGGAGTTGAAGATGCCCGTGGCTCCGATGACCAAGGTGATCACCCCGACCACCGTGGCGACCAAACCCTTACCACTGATGTACGCGTCACCAAGCATGTCCTGAAGCGCATCCGCCGTTTCGGTTCCCACCAACCCGTTCAGCTGGCGGAAGAGCTGGCCGCTCACCGCTTCCGGTCCCGCGACCAGCCCCGAGATGGCAATGATCACCACGAGCAACGGGATGATGGAGAAGATGGTGTAATAGGCCAGTGCGGCAACCAGGTCGAAGGTGTCGTCCTCTCCAAAGGCTTTGAACATGAGCTTGACGAAACGACGGATGGCAGCGAACCCTTTAGGGCGCGCTGTCGTGAGGGTGCTGTTGGTTGCCATGGATGGTGGTTCCTGTTCTGCTGTACCGATGCTGTGCCGATCAACGGCCCGCTCATTCTGCAGGGCGATCAAGACACCATGGAGAACCCCTGAGGAAGCAGCACCCCAGTGTGTACCCCCTCCACCTCGATGCCTTCGGCGTGGCTCGTCAGTGGTGCGTACTTTCGCCGCCCGAACCTCCGTACCCGTGAAGATCCTCGTCCTCCTCAGCCAGGTGCCCGACACCACGGCCCGCATCGCGTTCACCGATGGCAACACGAAGTTCGATGCCAACGGTGTCACCTTCATCGTGAACCCATACGACGAATGGTACGCCCTTGTGCGTGCCCTGGAACTGAAGGAAGCGGCCGGTGCGGGTTCCGTCACC
>JAKQEI010000197.1 GCA_029573495.1 Bacteroidota bacterium
CGATACCACCGAGAGCAGGAATACGAGGATCCAGGCCGTGCGCTGCCGTTCGCTCCAGCCGATCACCAGCGCCAGCAAGGCGATGATGACATTGATCCCGATGAAGATCCCACGGTGTACCATCCTGCGCTGGGTTCGGTAGCCATAGTCCGCCGGATGGAGCGATAAATGGAGCCGGGCCTGCTCGAGCTCCGAGCCGGGTCTTCCATCAAGCCGGATGGCGAGCACTTCCGGACGACCATCACAACGGAACACGAGAGGAAGTCCTGAGCCGGGAGAGGATGTTTCACCAACTGACAGCCGCGTACCCGACGACCGCAGGCGTTCCTCCCCGTTCAGATGGACCACGAAGGGCACCTCTGCGGAAACGATGAGCACGAACGGCTGACCGGCGAGGTCCCTGTCCGGTTTGAACCGGGATCGCAGCCAATGCACACCATCGCTCGAGGAGAGCGTATCGGTACTGGACCGGAGCATGACCCATGCGGAATCCACCAGGTAGCGAGCCGCCGCATCGGGCAGGTCCCCTGCATGGTGCCTCGTGTTCTTGTCCAGCAGGTCCATGCCAGGCACCCGACCGCCGTGCCCGGGCACGGATGCCGTCTCCTCGCTGAAGGTGTGCGCGGTGAGTGGAATGTCCGCCGTACCAGGCTTCACCACGATGCTCTGGCCGGGTGTGAGGTGCACCAGACCAAGGCCGCAGAGCAGGACCAGGGAATGCCGGAGGTTCCACATCGCTGGAAAAGTACAGCGCGCCAGCCTACGCCGCACGGACCGGGCGGCCCTACCTTGGTCCGGTGGTCAACCGGCCACGTGAACGATGTGTTACGGAACGAAGGCCCGCACCGAGATGAGCCTGCGCATCGCCAAGAGCCGCGGTGACCGCTCGGCGGTGGAGAAGTTGAACGCGCTGCTGCATCCCGAGCTCGATCTGCACTTCGCCAACGGGTTCGAGCATCCCGAGATGGTGATCTACACCGACGCGGCACCGCACGAACCGCAACTGATGACGTGGGGATTGATCCCCGCCTGGGTGAAGGACCGGGCTCAGGCCGATGAGATCCGTAACCGGACCCTGATCGCGCGCGGTGAGAGCATGTTCGAGAAGCCCTCCTTCCGCACTTCGGCCGAGAGCAGGCGTTGCCTGGTGTTCGTGGAAGGCTTCTACGAGCATCACCACTTCGGCAAG
>JAKQEI010000201.1 GCA_029573495.1 Bacteroidota bacterium
GCAAGTGATCAACGGCAACCTGACCACGGAAGACCTGTGGCGGGTGGAGTTGATCGAACGGTCACTGAAGTTCCAGCAACAACAAGCCGCCTGACCATGCCCCTCACCACCAACCCCGACAACTGGGACAGCCGCCACCCCTTCGCCCCTTGGAACGAGGAAGGGTATGACAGCTACGAGCACGACCGGCAGACCACCTGCATCGTGTGCGACAACCTGCTACCCATCGGAGACACGGGCATCTGTGAGGACTGCCGCCCCATGTGTGATGAGGAGGATCTAGCGCAGGAGGAATGGATGAAGCAACAACACCGCGCCTGAAGATGCCACGCACGATCTACTTGCATCCGGACGAAGCGTGTGCCCGCTTGGGCCTCGTACCCACCCCTAATGATGGGAAGTGGAGCAAGTACGAGAGGCGGCGCAAGCTGAAGGAGTTGGGGCTAACGAGGAAGACCGGCCCATTCAAGGGCTTCCGATACATCGCTGCCGAGGTTGATGCCTTGGCGAAGGAACTGATCCACTAACACGAACACCATGAACACGATCGAACGAATCGAGAAGGTATTCGCCGCGCTGCAAGCGGTGAAGGATGCGGGAGGGGCAAGGGTATCGGCGAACATAGATGATGTTTCGCTTGCCGACATGCTGGCGATATGCGAGCACTATGGACTGGAACCATCGCGCGGAACATGGTGGTCCGTTGGCGTTCACAAGGATGACGCGCAAGTCATGGTTTTCTCCGAGCGCATCGGGCCCGACTATCCTAAGCCGAGTTCATTACAACAGCTACGCATGGATGTCGCTAAACAGACCAGCAACGCCGCCGCCTGATGCACACCACAGAGGACAATTTCGACGCGCTCTGGAAGGCGATGAAGGAGCGTGTACGCGCGGCCCGAGGAGAGCAGAACGAACAACAGCGCCGCGCATGATGGACCGCGAGATACCCCGTAGCTACTGGGTGTGGGTCAGGTGGATGGCAATTTTCCGCAAGTGCTACGTGAGCAGCAAGTACCAGGGATGAACAACTGATCAACATGGAAAAGAGAAAGTACGAAGCATTGAAGGCCATACGCGAGCGCGTGAAGAATGGCTCCGCAACGTTCGCCGAGCGCAACATCTA
>JAKQEI010000202.1 GCA_029573495.1 Bacteroidota bacterium
GCAAGTGATCAACGGCAACCTGACCACGGAAGACCTGTGGCGGGTGGAGTTGATCGAACGGTCACTGAAGTTCCAGCAACAACAAGCCGCCTGACCATGCCCCTCACCACCAACCCCGACAACTGGGACAGCCGCCACCCCAAAGCCCCTTGGAACCAACCGGACCAAGAGGTAGAGGAAGAGGACCGCAACTGCGAGATGTGCGGAGAGGTGCTTGCCACGGATGAGCGCGGCACCTGCACCGACTGCAAAGCCATCTGTGCCGCTGATGAGGCTGCATGGGCTGCGGAGGATGCCAACGTGAACCTGTACCGTAACGAGCAACGCGCCTGAAGATGCCACGCACGGTTTACCTCCATCCGGACGAAGCGTGTGCCCGCCTTGGGCTTGTCCCCACCCCTAACGATGGGAAGTGGAGCAAATACGAGAGGCGGCGCAAGCTGAAGGAGTTGGGGCTAACGAGGAAGACCGGCCCATTCAAGGGCTACCGATACATCGCAGCCGAGGTTGATGCCTTGGCGAACAAACTGATCCACTAACACGAACACCATGAGCGACACGAATAATGATGGAGGCCCAGCCTTTCCGTGCAACACAGAGAACAACACCAACGCCGGGGCGTGTTATCCCAGCCACGGCATGGCCCTCCGCGACTACTTCGCAGCAAAGGCGATGTCGGTAATGGCCACTGGCGCCATGCGCCAAGGGAACAACCACGTCCATCGAGAGGACTTCGATCAACTCGCGGAAATATCGTACGAAATGGCCGACGCGATGCTTATCGCCCGCGAACAGTAACCAAGTAACACGAACACCATGAACACCTACCGAGTGAACGGATACGAATCGCGCACACCACTGCGCCGCCTGATGGATACGGTCGATCGCCTCGACCACCTCACCCACCGCGAGATCTACGACGACCACAAGTCGAGACTGCCCCGCAAGGCCATCCTGGTGGAAGGGATCGACATGCTGAAGCCGGAGGCGCGTGAGTGTAGGGCAGCGGAGACGCACAAGATGTTGGCGAACCTGTTCCAAGGCTTCGACCCGATGAAGGAGCTGGACAACATGAAGTTCCGCCGGGCATGATGGAGCGCGAGATACCTGCGAGCTATTGGGTGTGGGTCAGGTGGCTGGCGATTTTCCGCAAGTGCTACGTGAGCAGCAAGTACCAGGGATGAACAACTGATCAACATGGAAAAGAGAAAGTACGAAGCATTGAAGGCCATACGCGAGCGCGTGAAGAATGGCTCCGCAACGTTCGCCGAGCGCAACATCTA